>CBDUXC010000034.1:0-10435 GCA_965371065.1 uncultured bacterium | reverse complement strand
TATCTTCTCCCGGTGCTCGTCCAGCGACACCAGGATGTACTCGACCCGCACCTGCTCCGTGTGGCGGTAATCGTCCTTGTAGGCTTCGTAGTATTCTTTAGCGGCTTCTTCGGAAACAGGCTTCAGCGCTTCTTCGTCCAATATCACGTTCGTGTAATAGCACTCGACGGTCCGATTATCGTCAAAGAACCGCTGACGTACGTCGTTCTCCGAAACCCGGCCCGTCTCTCCTATTAACCCCTGCACCCGGATCATTGCTATAGCGAGCCGGATTTCCTCCTCGTACTCGGCGGGCGTAATCCCGAACCGGCGCGCCAACACGCTTTCGTACTGTGCTTGATTGAACTTCCCGCCGGACTGGAAATCGGGTTGGTCCTCTATTACCTTAATGACTTCCTCGTCCGACACGACGATACCCAGCTCCTCGGCCTGAGCGGTGATGAGCTCCTTTGTTAAAAAGAACTGGAACGCGCGGCGGAGCGCCTCGTTTTCGAACTGCTCCTGTGTAAGCTCGTCCAGCTCCCGGTCCTCGCCCGATTCCCGGTATTCCTCGAGAATCGCCCGCATCTCCCTGTAGTAACGGGGCCGAAACTCGTCCACTTCTATACGCCGGCCGTTGACCGACATCACCACCTTGGCCTTGTCGCCCGTGATGATGTTGGTCATGGTTACCGCGCCGCCGAGAAACAGAGCGCCCACGAACGCCACCGCGACGCCCCACATCACCGGCTTCATACCCTCCCGCATATTCTTAAGCATAATTGCTCCCGTTTATCCAACTACTTTTAGCGAACCCGCAATCGCCCGAAGGGCATAACTATAAGATTTCCAACGTAAAATTTCAAACGGTTTTTTACCTGATGGGCGCCGACCCGCTGTAGGGCGCCACCCACCCGAGGATAGCGGCGGTCCCGTCCATATCTATTGACCCCGTCCGCCTACTATCATACTATCACGCAGAACGGTGCAACGAAAGGGACTATAAATACACGCCGCCCAAGGGGGGGGGTAACGACGATGCCCGAACTGCCCGAGATATTCGTAATCGCGAACCAGATGAACGACGTTCTTCCCGGCAAAACGGTCGCCGGCGTCGAAATACGCCAGCCCAAAAACCTGAACGTCCCGGCCGACGAGTTCGACAGAGCCGTCGCAGGGAAGACCTTCGGCCGCGTCGAGCCCCGCGGCAAGTGGATATTCGCCGAACTCGAGCCGGGCCGTCGCCTGCTGATTAATCTGGGGATGGGCGGCGACCTGATATACTTCGACGGCGAAGCCGACCTCCCGGAGAACTACCACTTCAAGCTCGACTTCGACGACGGAACCGGCTTCACGGCCCGGTTCTTCTGGTTCGGATACATACATATGGCCGAGAGCGCGCGCCCGGGCGACCACAAAATGACCCGGGACCTCGGGCCGTCGCCGGTCGCCGACGACTTCACCCCCGAGCGCTTTCTGGCGCTCCTCGAGAGGAAAAAGCGCAGCGGCGTCAAATCGTTCATCGCCAACCAGAAGAACATAGCGGGAATCGGAAACGTTTACGCCCAGGACGTCCTCTTCGTCCCGAAGCTCCACCCCCTCAGGAAGGTCGCGACCCTGTCCGACGACGAGCGGGCCGCCCTCTACGACGCCATACGGAAAGTCCTGAACGAGAGCATAAACCTCGGCGGGCTCAAGTACGAAAAGGACTTCTTCGGCGCTTCCGGCCGGTACTCGGGCGAGCATATGCTCGTCGCCTACAAGGAAGGCGAACCCTGCCCCGAATGCGGTACCACGATAGAGAAGATAAAGACGGGGAGCACGGCGAGCTATATCTGCCCGAAATGCCAGAAAGAATAGGATATTAAAAAAGGTTTCAGCGGAGACTACTAGTCTCCGCCATATTAAACAACAATAATCGACTTTTACGAACCTAACCGCCCTCCCCCTCTTTAAACTCCTCGGGATAGACAAGGCGCCGGAAGTCCGGGTCGTCGCGGTAGGGGTCGAAATCCGGGTCTTCCTTGGCTCTTTCCCGGCTTTTCGCGTCTAATTCCACCGCTTTCGAGAGATCGGCGAGCATACCGTCTTTCTCGGCCGTAAGGCTGAAGGCGCAGGCCCGGTTGTAGTGTAGTATCGCGTCCGACGGCTTCAGCTCGACCGCTGTGGTGAACGCTTCGACGGCCGCGGCGGAGTCCCCGAGCCGCAGGAGCGCGACGCCCTTGTTGTTGTGCGCCTTGGCGTCCGACGGCTCCAGCTCGATAGCCAGGTCGTACGACGAGACGGCTTCCTCGAACCTGCCGAGTTTATCCAGCGCGTAAGCCCTGTTAAAATGCGCGCCAACGTACGCGGGCATCAAGCCTATCGCCTCGTCGTACGCGGCCACCGCTCCGTCGTATCTCTCCAACCGCCACAGCGCGACGCCCTTTAAAAAGAACGCTTCCGCGCAGTCCGGGATCAATTCAACGGCATTATTAAATACGGCCAGGGCCTCTTCGTACTCCTTGCGTTTAAGAAGCGCGTTGCCCTTTTTCAGATATTCTTTACCGGCGCCGGCGTTATTTCCTTTTCCTCCGGTTCCCATTATCGTTCCTCCCTGCGGAAGGCTCTAACTATAAGTTTTTCGCGGCCGGATTTCAAATGTTTTTTCGCGCATGCCCGAGCGCGCCGCGAAAATTGAAGCGGAAACCAGCAGTCTCCGCCAAATCAAAAACTAAATAATAGTTCCATAAACCCCGACCTACCCGCTTTCCTCCCCCTCTTTAAAGTCCTCGGGATAGACGAGGCGCCGGAAGTCCGGGTCTTCGCGGTAGCGGTCAAAGTCAGTTTCATCCTTCGCTTCGTCGCGTTTTCCCGCGTCCAATTCAATAGCTTTACTTAAGTCGGGTAACATCTTATCTTTCTCGCCCATCAAACTATAAGCGCAAGCTTTGTTAAAGTAGACTAAGGCTGAATTCGGGTCCACCTTTAACGCTACTTCGCAGTTTTGAATAGCTTCATCATATCTATTTAGTTTTATTAATGTAGCGCTTTTATTGACGTAAGCCGGGGCGAAGCTTGGTTTTATTTCTATCGCATAATCGTACGATTCGATAGCCTCTCCGTACTTCCCAATTAGGTATAAAACTAAACCTCTATTATAATATGCTTCGAAATATTCTAGGTTCATTTTAATAGCTTCATCAAACGCTTTAATAGATTTATTATATTGTTTCATTTCCTTTAATATAAGGCCCTTATTATGAAAACCTTCGGAGGATTTCGGGTTAATCCTTATACCTTTTTCATTTGTAGAATAAGCTTCGTCCAACTCCCCTAATTTCATTAAAGCTCTAGCCTTATTATGGTATCCTTGCTCTATACGTGGCTCTTTCCTAATAACAACGTCAGCTAATTCTAAAGATTCTTCGAATCTTCCTAATTGGAAAAGAGCAACGCTTTTATCATTATAAGCGGCCGTGTATTCGTCATTAAGCTCCAAAGCTTTACTAAATTCATCAACGGCTTCACCGTATTTCTCGAATTTTAATAATACTAAACCTTTGTAATAGTGAAACTCCGCTAAATCAGGGTGAGTACTGATAATAATGTCTAGTATATTTATAGCTTTTTCGTGGTCGTTATTAAAATAAAAACTATCTACCAATTTCTTCAAAACGCTAAAATCCGATATTTCTCCGCGTATTACAGCCTCGTATAGAACATCGGCGTTATATATATAAGAAGGGTTTTCCTCCGCGTAAACGGTGAATTCCTTCTTGTTATCGTCGGGCGCTGTTTGAGATAATATGTCGGTCGGCACTTCTTCGATGACTTTACTAGCCTTTTCTATCAGTTCCTCAGACTGCTCCGCATTTAAAGCTATTATCTCCGTTAGTTCTTTTAACCGTTCGCGGTGTCCCTCCATCTCTTGGATGATATTATTAGCGTCTGCAGTTGTCTTTCTAGTAAGAGAACCTAATTCGTTATCATATTTCTCATTTAACCTCTTAATAGTGTTATGGATCCTCCGCTTCGTCCAAACGTCGTAGAAAAATATCGCTATGGCTAACACGGCAAGTATAATCATAAACCATTTCGTTTGATCAGATATCCTATTTTCCAATCGCTCCGTATAACTTCGAAACCGTTCATCTAAATCGTTAGTCTCATCCTCTATTTCTCGCCAAAGCCTTTCGTCCTCACGTTCCATTTCTTTGATGTCCCGGCTCAGTTCCCGGTAATCGTAGTCGGAGCGCTCATCCGCCGACACACCTTCCCCTTCCTGTGCCGAAACAACCGCCGGTACGAGGCCCGATAAACAAGCTAAGATTATAAGGCTGATTAAGTATTTCCGCATGAATCTATTCGCTCTCCGCCCCCTCTTTCAAGTCTTCGGGATAGACCAGGCGCCGGAAGTCCGGGTCGTCGCGGTAGGGGTCGAGGTCGTCGTCCGTCTTAGCTTTTTCGCGTAATTCCTCGTCCAATTCAATAGCTTTCCTTAAGTCGGATAGCATCTTATCTTTCTTGCCCCATAAACTATAAGTACAAGCACGGTTAAAATAAGCGTTCGCGTAATCAGGGTTTAATTCGATAGCCTTATCGTACGCCTTTATCGCTTCTTCGTACTTTTCCAAATTACCTAAAGTAATCCCCTTATTATTATAGGCGTCCGCGTCGTCCGGTTTCAGTTCTATAGCTTTATCATACGCCTTTATTTCTTCGTCGTATTTCCCTAAATTACCTAAGGCGACCCCTTTATTATAATAGGCGTCCGCGTAGTCCGTTTCCAGTTCTATAGCCTTATCGTACGCTTTTATCGCTTCTTCGTACTTTTCTAATTTACCTAACGCGGTCCCTTTATTATTATAAGCGACCGCGTAGTCCGGTTTCAGTTCTATAGCCTTGTCGTACGCCTTTACCGCTTCGTCGTACTTTTCTAAATTAACTAAAGCGATCCCTTTATTATAATAGGCGTCCGCGTAGTCCGGTTCCAGTTCTATTGCCTTATCGTACGCCTTTACCGCTTCGTCGTACTTTCTTAAATTACGTAAAGCGACCGCTTTATTATTATAGGCTTCCGCTAAGTCCGGTTTCAGTTTTATCGCCTTATCGTACGTTTCAATTGCCGCTTCAAACCTCCCCATATAGAATAATAAATTACCGTACTCCAACAAAATCCCCGGTTCTTCGGGATAAGTTTCCATCGCTTTTACGAACAGCGTTTCTGCTTCACTAAGGTACCCCTTCTTAGCCAAATCCCGCCCTATTAACGCCAACTCAATCGCACGTTTTTTCGCGTTTTCCGAAACAGTAAGCTTTTGTTTTTTCTCTAACTCCTCGATTTTCTTTGACGCTTCTTCAAAGGCTTTCTCAGTTTCGGCCAACTTCGAGTTCAATTCGTCTGGAGGTACTCCGTTATCAGGCCGCCCTACGAAAGCACAACTGCCGCCATCTAACATATTCCCGATCCATTTAGCTAAAGCTCTATTTATAAGCTTTTCGAAGTTATGATAATCTTCGGACGCATCCTCAGGCAAGTAGTATTCTTTATAAAATATATTACCCGAAAAAGATTCATTACCGCTCTTCATCTTATCTTTGAATTTTATTACCTTCATTAATTGTTCGCCAGGGTCGGCAAGGAACTCTTCGCTTACTATTCCGAAGAAAGTATAAATCCAGGGCGAACCAGTTTTTTCGAACCTCTCCCAAGCCCGGTAAAACTCTTCTTCCGAACCGGAAGTGTATCTAGATTTACCGGGTTTCGTCCCCCAGCGTTTATACATACATAGAACGAACAAATCGCATTCGTCCACGTCTTTATTGATTTCAGATTGGGGACGGTTTCCGCCCGGCGCGATAGTATCTTCCCACCCCAGTAGCGATATACGTATTTTATGCGATTCAAAATATATCGTGTCGAAATGTTTAACGATATCGCGTACGATTAAGCGCTCGCTCTCGCAATCGCGCGGCGAAGCGATAAAGACCTTAAAGGTTTTTACTTCTTCTACCATTTTACGACGCTCGAATTATATCAACCGATTATAGATTTTTATTACTAGGATTACAACGAAAAATAAAGAGCGCACCCGCCGGCGCGCCCTTACATATTCCTGAATACTTTCTTTAATCGGGTTACGTTTTTTCGCCCTTTATCGTCGCCTGGGCGGCCGCCAGGCGCGCGATCGGAACCCGGTACGGCGAACAGCTCACGTAGTCCAGCCCGAGCCGGTCGCATATCTCGATCGACCGGGGGTCGCCGCCGTGCTCGCCGCAGATGCCGACCTTCAGGTCCGGGCGCGTCGCCCGGCCCCGCTCCACCCCTATCTCCATTAGCAGGCCCACGCCCGCCGCGTCGACCGTCTGGAACGGGTCGTCCTTCAGGATGCCGTGGTCTATGTAGTAGAGCAGGAACGGCCCGGCGTCGTCCCGGCTCAGCCCGTAGCAGGTCTGGGTCAGGTCGTTGGTCCCGAAGCTGAAGAACTCGGCTTCTCTTGCCACCTCGTCGGCGGTCAGCGCCGCCCGGGGCAGCTCGATCATCGTCCCCACCAGGTACTCGAATTCGACGCCGGTCTCGTCGGCGACCTCGCGATAGACCCGGCGCACGACCCGCGTCTGGTTCGCCAGCTCGTTCACGTGGCCCACCAGCGGTATCATTATCTCCGGCTTGACCTCGATATCGCGGTTGATACAGTCAACGGCCGCCTCGAAGATGGCCCGCGCCTGCATCTCGGTTATCTCGGGATAGACGACACCGAGCCGGCAGCCCCGGTGCCCCAGCATCGGGTTGGCTTCGGAAAGCTCCGCAACCTTGGCTTTGAGCTTCTCGGCGGGCACACCCATGTCGCCGGCCAGCTCGGCGAGGGCTTCGTCGTCGTGGGGCAAAAACTCGTGAAGCGGTGGGTCGAGGGTACGTATGGTAACCGGGCGCCCGGCCATCACCTCGAAGATACCGGCGAAGTCGTCGCGCTGCATCGGCTCGATAACGGCCAGGGCGGCGCGGCGCTCCTCTTCCGTCTCGGCCAGTATCATACGCCGGACCGCGTCGATACGCCCGCCGCCGAAGAACATGTGCTCGGTCCGGCAGAGCCCGATTCCCTCGGCCCCGAACCTGATGGCGGTGAGGGACTGGTCCGGCTGGTCGGCGTTGGTACGTACGCCCATGCGCCGGCGCGCGTCCGCCCAGCCCATGTACTCGGCGAATTTGCGATAGAGCTCCGAGTCCTCCGGCTTCATCGTCTCATCGACGAGCACCTGTACTATCTCGCTCGGGTGCGTGGGGAGCTGCCCCAGGATGACCTCGCCGGTGGTCCCGTCGATCGAGAGCCAGTCGCCCTCCTTCACGACCGCGCCTTTCGCCTCGAACTGGCGCTTATCGTAGTCTATGTCCAGGGCCTCGCAGCCGGCGACGCAGACCTTGCCCATCTGCCGGGCCACCAGCGCCGCGTGGCTGGTCATTCCGCCGCGGGCGGTCAGTATCCCGGCGGACGCCTTCATACCCTTGATGTCCTCGGGCGACGTCTCGAGCCGCACGAGGATGACGCCCTCGGGTTCGCCCTCGCCGGCACGGGCGTCCGCGTCCCGGGCCATCGCCTCGGCGCGGGACGCCGAGAAAGCCACCAGCCCGGACGCGGCCCCCGGCCCGGCGTTGAGACCCCGGGCGATAACCCGGCCGTCGGCCAGGGCGTCGGCCTTGGCCTTCGGGTCGAACATAGGCTGAAGGAGCTGGTTGAGCTGGTCCGGCTCCATCATCATCAGAGCTTCGTCGCGGTTAATCAGCCCCTCGTCGACCATCGCCATCGCGATTACCAGAGCCGCGAGGCCGGTCCGCTTGCCGCTCCGGGTCTGAAGAAGCCACAGGCTCCCCTTCTCGAAGGTGAACTCTATATCCTGAAGGTCCCGGAAGTGGGTCTCCAGCTTAGCTGACGCGCCGACGAGCTGTTCGTAAATGGCCGGCTTCTCCTCTTTGAGCTTCTCAATCGGCTTGGGCGTCCTGGTGCCGGCGACCACGTCCTCGCCCTGGGCGTTTATGAGATACTCGCCGTAGAAGGCGTGTTCGCCCGTCGCCGGGTTGCGGGTGAAAGCGACGCCGGTCCCCGAGTCGTCGCCCGTATTTCCGAAGACCATCGCCTGGACGTTCACGCCGGTGCCGGCGTCGTCGGAGATACCGTTTATCTGCCGGTACGCGACGGCCCGCGGGTTGTCCCACGAGTCGAAGACGGAGTTGATCGCGCCCCGGAGCTGCTCGAGCGGCTCGCTCGGGAACTCCTTTCCCGTTTTTTCTTTGACCGCGGCCTTGAACGAAGCTACGAGGCCCTTCAGGTCTTCGACGCTCAGGTCCACGTCGTACTCGACGCCGCGTTCTTTCTTCATATTCTCGATTGTTACCTCGAACGGGTCCACCTCGGCGTCGGATTCGGGCCGAAGCCCCAGGACCACGTCGCCGTACATCTGGACGAACCGACGGTACGAGTCCCAGGCGGCCCGTTCGTCGTCCATCGCGAGGGCCAGCCCGACGACGGTCTCGTCGTTCAGGCCGATATTGAGGACCGTATCCATCATCCCCGGCATCGAGACGGCGCCGCCGGACCGTACCGACACCAGAAGCGGGTTCTCGGCAGCGCCGAACTCGCGGCCCATTTCTTTTTCAAGTTTGGTTAAAGCGGCCGCCACCTCGTCTTTGAGTCCGTCGGGGTACTTCCCGTCGTTACGGAAGTAATAGACGCACGCGTCGGTCGTTATCGTGAAGCCGGGCGGTACGGGGATGCCGATGTTGGTCATCTCCGCCAGTCCGGCGCCTTTACCGCCCAGCGTATCGCGCATTTCTTTGGAACCTTCGGCTTTACCGCCGCCGAAGGAGTAAACGTATTTTTCTTTCGCCATTACCGAACCCCTTTACATATCGCGCTATTACTTGTTTATATTCAGTAAGTTAAGCTCTCGGGCAAACCTGGAGTTTAAGGCGGATAATACTAAAAACGAGCGTAAAAGTCAACTAAAAGCGAGCCTTTTCCGGTCATTAACCGTACTGTATAGGGAAGGGTTCCGGCTACCGTCTCACGTTATAATAATAATTTACGATAACGAATTTTACCGAAAAATATGCTTGACAACGGTTTAGAGCTGTGTTATATATCGCCGTACTTCCGTGGGGTGGCACCTTTTTCGGTGTACGTACGGAAGTCTATTAGTAACAGAGAAGTGAATACGTTTCGGGAAATGTCCTTATAACGTTATTTAAGGTTTCAACCCAAGGAGGAAACAGAGATATGCGGAAACTTATCGCAGTAGCGGCTTTAGCAGCGGTTACGTCGGCGTCGGGCATCGGCGTGGGCCTTTCCGTACACTACAACCTCGGCATGCCTTTAGGAGACGACGCGGATCTCTACAAGATGAGCATCCTGGGCTTCCAGGGCGACATCGAGATAGCCGTACACCCGTTCATCAACGTTGTCGCCGCGTTCGGTTACCAGCAGTTTAAGCCTAAAGACGACGTCGTAGGCACCGATAAACACACCCTCATACCGATTCTCTTCGGTATCGAGTATCCGGCCGTATTCGGCAACATCGCGTTCTACCCCGGCGGCGGCATGAGTTACAACATGATAAAAACTACCGGCCCTAACTTAGACTTTAGCGATAACAAAATCGGTATCTGGTTCGGCGGCAACTTCTACTACATGTTCACGCCGGAAATGGGCTTCGGTGCCGGTTTCGCGTACCACATGATCTTCACCGAGGGCGAGAAAACGTCCTGGATCCACATCCCGTTCGGTATCAAGTACTGGTTTATGTAAACGGACCTCCCGAGACAAAGCCCCGGCTCGGCCGGGGCTTTTTTTATCTATTGTAAAAAGGGGCTTCGCAACGTATAATCTATAACAGCTCAGGAATACGCAACGGCATATTTTACGACGACTGAATAGGTTGCGAGATGAGAACGAAAATACTATTCGTTATCGCCCTGTCTTTAACGATAACCGCTTCGGCCGGACCGCGCATGTCCCTGTCCGGCGACGTCGCGTTGGGGATTCCTATAGGGGATATGGCGAACGACGACCTCGATACCGGATACCGTACGGTCCCGGTCTTCCGCGGCGGTCTCGCGTTCCGGCCGTTTTCGCCGGTACTGATGGAGTTCGGCGCCGCGTACACTCTCCGCAGCGGCGCCAAGACGGGAATCGACGAAGGCGAAGTCTCGTGGCGGGGCACCGGCTTCTTCGCCGGCGCCGGGATAATACTGGATATGGGGCTTTTGCTGCCCTACCTTACGGGCGGCGTTTCCTATTTCTACATATCCCGGTACGACGCCGAAGCGGACAACGAGAACTACAGGCGGGCGAAGAAAGTATCGGCCCGAGACCCGGGCTTCTACATAGACCTGGGCCTGCAATACTTCCTCTACGAACACCTCGCCATCGGCGGGGGGCTACGCTACGACCACGTCTTTACCGCCGGCAGGCCCGCGCGG
>CBDUXC010000033.1:0-10530 GCA_965371065.1 uncultured bacterium | reverse complement strand
GGCGTCCGGGTTACTTATACCCGGCGTCCGGGTTACTTATACCCGGCGTCCGGGTCTCCGACCGTGAAGTCAGGCGGTTCGCCGTCGTACTCGAGTATCGAGACGCCGCCGGCGGTCGCGAACGCGAGCCGCGTCCGGCCGCCGACCGGCGCCAGCGGCGTTATACCCCGGCAATGCTCATCGCCCAGGCCGTAGCGAGCATAGTATCGCTTGGCTTCCCCCTCGCCGTCGAGTTCTATCGCGTTTACCCCAACGTCCCGAACGGCGACCCAGAGGTATCCGTCGGCGACCGCCGCGGCCCGAACGTCCGTATGGCTGAGCCCGTCGGCCCGGGTGATGTGCCCTATCACTTCCAAGTCAAGTGTAAGGATATCTATTCCCTGGTCGTACGTTCCGACGTAAACGATGCCCTCGGCGGCCGTCACCGAAAGGAGTTGGGGCGACGACAGCCCGCTGTCGGCGTCCACGTAAGTTATCGTACCGTCGCCGGCTACTTTCGCTAATCCGCCCCACCGCGTCGCTACATACAAACCCGTATCGTCCGACGACAGGTCAACGATATCGGACGACGGCAGACCGTCGGCCGTCGTGTACCTTCGGACCAATTTTGATTCGCCATCCAATTCTAATAAGCCCGCGGCCGTCCCCAGGAACGGGCGCCCGTTAGATACGACGCAGCAAGCGCCGCTTCCCCCCAGCCCGTTCTCGGCAAGGTCGAACGTTCGCCACGTTTCACGAAGCGGGTCGAAAAGCACGGCGCCGGGCTCGGCCGCCGCGAAGACCTTGCCGTCGAGATACGCAAGGTCCCGAAGCCCGTCCCAATCGCGGCCGGCCGGGTTCCGGTAGTTTCGGACGGAAAAACCGTCAACGTCGACCACCGACAACCCGTCGTTTGTCGCGGCCCACAGGTGGTCGCCTGCGTCGAGTACGGCGTAAACCGCGGGGCCGGCGAGTCCTTTCGATATAGGCAACGGACGGGCGTCGCCGGACGCCGGGTCGAAGACGAAGGCGCCGTCGGTCGTTCCGACCAGGACCGTCTCGCCGAAAGGCTCCAGGCAGTTCACCGACGCGCCGCCGAAAGGTTCCGTTACGCGCCACAGCGCCGACGGCTTCCGCTTCTTCGCATCCTTTTCCGATTCCCAATCGAGACCCGCCCCGACGGGGAAAACGAACGGCTCGCCGTCGTCGCGGCGCGCGTACAACCCGTCGGCCGCCGCTATATAATGGTACCCGGCGAAGTGGAGTCCGTCGTTCACATCAGCTCCGGCAAGCCGCGGGTGAAACGGGTTCACCGTTCCCGCCGCCGGGTTCAGGACGCCGGCGCCGCCGGACGTATATATCTCGACTGAATCGTGCCGCTCAATTATCTTTCGGACGAACCGGTACCCGTGCGAAGCGACGTAAAGGGTCTGCCATAAATCCAAAACCGGGTCGAAAATGAGTACCCTGTCGTACCCGCCGCAGTAAACCAATCGGCGCCCGAAGTTGACGCTGTAAACGTCGTCGAGAAGCGTTTGGCCGGGGTTGACGTACGGCGTCCAGCCGTCGTCGAGCTGGCGGCTGAGGGGCCTTTTTGACTTCCAGGTTATGGGCGACTCGATCGGTTCGCCGAACTCCTTGTCAAAACGCCGCGCGCCCTCCAACGTAGAAACCCACACGTACCGATCGTCGGCGGCGACGCCCGTGCAGTCGTTGTACGCGTATCCCCACATGCGGATAACGTGTTCAAGAACACCGTCGGACCGGTTGTACTTCGACAGGCCGTTCCGGGTCGCGACATAAACGTAATCGTCGTCGGCCGCCAGCCCGGTGGCGTAGTTGTGGCCGAGACCTTCGGCGGTCGTAAACGTGTCATACGACCCCGTCGGGAAGTCGTACCGTACGGCCCCGCCGCCGCGGTAAGAGATCCATATCCGGTCGTCCAGCGCGAGTATATCGCTCACGTCGGTTCGCGAGACGACGTTGACCCAATTAGCCGCGACCGCGGTTGAATCGGCCGCGCCCGCGGTCGCCGAAAGCGTAATACCTAAAATCGCTAAGAAAAAAAGTTTCATCTAGTACTAATATTGAGGCAAATACAGCCCTCGCGGCGGGCGGAGGCGGACCTCATGCTCGCAGATGTACGCCAGCGGTTCCACTCCCCTGGTTAAAGGGACTCCCGGCCGGAGCCCGTCGCATACGTACTCGACGAGCCACCGAGGGCGGGATTGGTTCTCGGCGCCTAAATCCAGCTCAAAGTGCAGGTGCGTCGGCGTCCCCTCGGCGTTGCCGGTGGCGCCCACGGCGGCTATACGTTCGCCGCATTCCACCCACCGTCCGACTTCCACGTCTATCGACTCCATATGCAAGTAATAAGTATAGACGCCGCGGCCGTGGTAAATCGCGACCTTATAACCGGGGCCGGGCCACGGGCAAAACGACGCGACCGTTACGACGCCCGCACCGGCGGCGAGAACGGGCGTACCGGCCCCCGCATATATATCGGTCCCGAAGTGGTTTCTGCGCCACGTATTGCGGAAGTCTGTCAGGCCGTAGGTCTCGGTGTACTCAATCGAGTGAAACGTCGCGCCCTCGACCGGGAAGACGAAGCGTAACCCCCGGAATCGGTCGCCTGTGGCGAGCATCCGTCCCTGCTCGTTATCGGGGACTATCAGGCGGCCGGTCTCCGAGCTTACGAAACCGAGCGGTTGTTCGCTTTCCGACTCGGCTTCGGCGGTTTCACCGTCGGCCGGATAGGATAAAGCCGCGCCGGCGTACGCCAGAGCGGCCAACCAAATGGTTAAACGAACAGGCAATCTCATCGGCTCGCGGACCTATTCCCCCAGGTTCGTGGTAATCTTCCACTCGCCATCTTCGTTAATCAAGAACTGCGTATAGGGGACTCCGTCCAGCTCGTAGGTCGCTTCCGCGGTGAGCATCTTTACGGTCAGGTTTTCGGGATTCGTTTTTACGTACGGCTCCTGATTGTCTTTCAGGCTCTTTATGAACCATATCTTTATCTCGTCCTCCGGGAGCCCACCGACGTCGTTGGCGACGGATTTTGTGGAGTTCTCCGAGTAACACTCGAACGCCATCTCGAAGTCGCCGTCGTGCATCGCCTGAACGTAGGTATCCATAGTGCTCTCGGGCGTCGCGAACGGACTTCCGGCTTCCTCTTCCTTCGTGCAACTGACTAAGACAGCCAGTGCCAAGACGAGAATACCTACTACATAGTATCTAGTCATACTACCTCCGTTAGACTCCTCGCTTATTTAGTCCTCTCTATGCGGGCGAACGCGTCATGCTGGTGAATAGATTCGAAGTTTGTGCACTCCACCTTATACGCCCGCGCACGCGGTTCCTTCTCCAGAATCGCCGCGACGCCCCGGACTACGTCCTCGACGAACCGGGGGTTACTATAAGCCTGTTCGGTAACCGCCTTTTCATCCTCCCGCTTCAGAAGGGCGTAAAGAGGCGCCGACGACGCCGATTCGACCCAGTTGATTATCTCCTCTATCCATATCAGCTCACGTCCCGTAACCTCAACGTAGACGTCGCCTCGCTGGTTATGGGCGCCGGCATCCGAAATCTCTTTCGAGCAGGGACACAGGTTCATTACCGGTACGGCGACGCCCAAACGGAAAGCGTACCGGCCGTCCAAATCGCCGATAAACCGGGCCCGCGCCTCGTACGGCGACTTCTCCCCGGACACGGGAGCGGCTTTCTCGACGTAATACGGGAACTCAACGGTTATGTGGGCGCTTTTCGCCTCGAACTTGGCCCGCATATCCCGGAGCGCCTTCGCCAGCGACATATAGTTTATATTGTGTCTGTACGCGTTCAGTATCTCGACAAAGCGGCTCATGTGGGTCCCGCGGAAGTGCTCCGGCAAATCCACGAACATATCCACCGTCGCGATGGTGTGTTGGCGACCCAGGGCCCTGTCGAGCACCTCTACGGGCATACGCAGGCCGCGGACGCCAACCTGGTTTATCGGCACAGGCGCTTCGGGCCGGTCGAAAGCAATATCGTTGAGCCCCTCGTTGTTACTCATTCAGTACCTTTTTAATAATAACAAAGAACGGCCGACGAATTCAGATAAATTAAATTGCAGTTCTAAACCGATACCCGAGAACGTCAATCCTCCCCGTCGTCAGGGTTCGTAACCCGAAAGGGGTCGCCCGGACCCGGGCGACCGACGGACCACGCGCCGTACGGGTCGCCCAGTTCGGCACCGTTGGTCACGCCGTCGCCGTCGCTGTCGAGCGCGGCGAGGGCCGCGGTCCACAGGTCGCCTACCGCGTGGAAGTCCTCGCGGAACGCGCCCAAGTAGTGGCACGTGTTGCAGCTGTGGACAGCGCCGTTAGGCACACGCTCTTCATAACCCCAATAAGCGTACGCAACGCCCGCCGCAACGTGTAAAATGACGATAATCCAAAATACCCTCAAACAGTCCCCTGAGATAAAACGGTTATCGGTGTATAATATACGATACCGATTCCGTCAAGTCATTAATAATCGGGACGCCCTCCGTACCTTATATACCTTGACCCCTCGGTCGGCCGCCCTTATAATCACCGTGGTGATACTATGAAAGTCGTTACGCCGGCTCAGATGCGGCTAATAGACGATAAAGCGATAAACGAGGTTGGCGTCCCGTCGCTTGACTTGATGGAGAACGCCGGCCGGGCCGTGGCCGACGTAGTCGCCGATTACGAACCCGTATCGGTGGTCGTTCTCGCCGGCCCGGGGAACAACGGCGGCGACGGTTTCGTCGCGGCCCGGCATCTGAAGGAACAGGGAATTGCCGTCGAAGTAATCCTATTCGCCGAACCGGACCGGCTGTCCGGCGACGCCCGTACTAACTACGAACGGCTTAACGGTACGGACGTCCAAGTCCGGGAGTACGACGGCGACAACGAACGGCTGTACCAATCGCTTTCATCGGCCGGCGTAGCGATCGACGCCCTCCTGGGTACCGGCGCAACCGGCGGCCTCCGGGAACCTATGGCGGCGGCCGCCGAGGTACTTGCCGATTCGGATATCCCGGTTGTTGCAGTAGACGTACCGTCGGGGATAGACGCTTCAACGGGTACAGTTCCGGGTTCCGCGATAATAGCCAACGAGACGGTAACGATGGGGTTACCCAAGTCCGGTCTGCTCCAGTTCCCGGCCCGGGCGTACGTTGGCGCGATCCACGTAGCCGATATAGGCTTTCCGCACGAGCTCCTGCGCGAGCTTCCGTACGCGCCCGACGGCGAAAGCTACGGGTTTACCGCCAGGTTGACCCGTGCGGACGAAATCCGGGATCTGCTACCGATACTGGAGCTGAACGCTCATAAGGGTTCGGCCGGGCGAGCTTACCTTCTCGCCGGTTCCCGGGGATTGACCGGCGCGGCGGTGCTCGCGGCCCAGAGCGCGCTGCGGGCCGGCGCCGGGTTGATTTACGCGGGTATCCCGAAATGCATCGACGCGCCTTTCAACGCGTCGGCGATAGAAACGATCGCGAAAATCCTACCCGACGCCGACGGGATGCTCGCACCGGCGTCCCGGGACGCGGTCCTGGCCGACGTCGCGACCGTGGACGCGTTTTGCGCCGGACCGGGTATCGGCCGGGGCGAAGGACCCACCGAGCTCTTGGCCAGCATCGTAAACGAAATCGACATACCGACTTTAATTGACGCCGACGGCATCAACGTTCTCGGATTAGACGGACTGAAGAAGGTAAAAAACGGCGTAATATCGCCCCACCCGGGCGAGATGGCCGGCCTTTACGGTACGAGCATAGCCGATATCGAAGCCGACAGGATCGGATGGGCGCGCCGGACCACCGAAGACACCGGGTTAAACGTAATTTTAAAAGGCTATCTCAGCGTAATAACCGGACCGGGCAAGCCAACGTTTCTTAACCCGACCGGCAATCCCGGGATGGCGACGGCCGGCTCCGGCGACGTGCTCTCGGGCATAGTCCTGGCGTTACTGGCGGCCGGGCTCGAGCCCTTCGAAGCGGCTCTGGCCGGCGCGTACGTCCACGGTTTGGCAGGCGACGCGGCCGCGGCCGAGCTGGGCGAGCGTTCGGTCGTCGCAAGCGACATAATGGATTTCATCCCGGAAGCCTTCGACGAAATAGAGAACGTGGACGAAGACTTGACTCTGGTGCAGGCGTTCGCCGACTATACGCTTTATTGGCAAGAATAGATGAACCGACGGATACGAAAAAAGGCGCCGTCGGGCGCTTTTCGTTTAATCTCGATGGCAGTTATTCAACAAGTACAAGATTGACTAAAGAACCGCCGACCTGAAGCGGCACCAGTTTTTCGCTTGCGTGGTAGAGAAAATAACCGTATTATAGCCGCCGACGTAGAGACCTAATAGCTATGAACGTTAACCTAATTCTACTTGCGCTTCTCTTTATATTGTCGGTTACCGTGGATTCCGCGGCCGAAAACAGCGCCCCTGTTTCGGTACGCCCGCCGAAGTCCGAGTTCGCCACGGGCGAGACCATCGAGGTAACCGTAACCAACATAAGCGCCGACCCGATTTACCTCGTACCGACTTTCTCGAGTTATCCGTACGATTATTTTTACCCGCCCGACAACTACCTCGAGATATTCGACGGCGAGTACTGGCGCTCGCTCCATCGCGTACGCGATATCACGTACTATGATAAACGGTTACTCTTTTTCGAGTTGGAGCCTTTGGAGTTCTACTCATTAACGTGTTCTTTATCCGATTTCAACGACGGCCCCGCCGAAAACCCGGGGACCGAATTCCGGGCCGTAGTGAACGTAATCGTAAACCCGGAAGTTCCCATAGTATCGTGGCAGGATTTCGAAAAGTACGGTCAGGCGCGCCAGGAGACGATTAAATCGGATACGTTCACGGTTACGGCTGAGGAAGAAAATCCCGACAAGGAAGAATAACGGAGGGACGTATGAAATGCCCTAAATGCGGAAGCGACGTACCGGAAGACGCCAGTTTCTGCATAAACTGCGGCGCGACCGTAAATGGGGAAGCCGAAAAAGCGGCGACGGAAGCGGGACCGCCCGAAAAGGAAAAACCCGAACCGATCGAACCTGAATCCGAACCGCCCGCCGAGCCGGAACCCGGACCGCCCGCCGAGCCGGAAAAACCCCCAGAATTGGCCGCAAGCGAAGCCCCGGACAAACTGCCCGAGCCGGACCGAAAGCTGGAGGAGACGCCGCCCGAAACCGAAAAACCGCCGAAGCCCGAACCGGCCAAGCCGGAACCCGAAAAGAAACCGGCCGAAAAAACCGGGAAATCCTACCGTGATTACCGGAAACCTATTACCGCGGTAATCTTCATAATCGTAATCATCTGTTCCATTTTCGCCTGCTGCGCCTTCTGCGTACTTATATCGTCTATGGAAGGCTACGGGTTTTAGCGCGAAATTGCCTGTTTAACCCCGTAACCGAAAAAAACGACCGGCGGTCGCGTACCGCCGTTCTTACGTTTATCTATCCTTATTTAGTAGAAGAAAAGAACAGCGAGAATTAAAAACACGGAACTCCCCAGGTTTATCAATACCTGGTTACCGCACACCTTTTCCAACGCCGCGTGGTCTCGCCAGACGCCCTTTACGGTTACAAGAAAACCATTAACCGAAGCTAGTAAGAATACGGGTAGAATTAAAAGGTAAGCCCAGGGGCTAAGGCCGCTTTGCCAGACGGCGATAGGTAGGGCCGCGGCGGTAAGCAGCGATATTACACCGTAAACCGGCGCCGATTTTACGAGCCCGAGGCGGACCACCCAATTACGTCGCCCGAAGGCCTTATCGGCCGGATAATCGGGGAACTGATTTATATATATTACGCCGAGGATAGACAGGCTTGCCGGCAGCGAAAGCCAATGGACCGCCGGCACGAAGCTCCCCACCTGTATATAATACGCAACAGCGACGGCCAGCCAACCATAACATATCGCGATCAGCACTTCGCCAATTCCCCGGGAGCCCCACGCCACGGGCCTCGTGGAATAGAAGAAACCCGACATTATACCGAAAGCGCCCAGCGCCAGGGGAACCCACCCGACGCCGCGGACGAAACAGATTACGAGGCCGAGAACGGCGGCCGTCGCCGCAAGTATTACGCCCCCGGCGAAGACTTCCGCTTTGGTTACTATACCGCGGTGAACGAGAAGTGTCCCGCCCGAAAACTTATTGCGGGTCTTCTCGCCGAAGCCGTCGCTTTCCACGTCGAAGACTTCGCCCATCGTATTGGCCGTCGCGGCGATTAGTGCCGCCGCGAGGGCGCCGAGGATAAAATTTACGGTGTCGAAAACGCCCGCAAGACGCCAAGCGAGTACGGACCCGAGTACGAAAGGCGCCGTCACGTTAGCGAGAAAGGGAAGCCTTACGAGCTGCATCCATACGCCGAAACGCTGACCTATCGTAAGTTTAGCTACAGTAGTCATTCCATACTCCTGGAAATATCATTAAGAACCAGTTGCCAGCCGACGCAACCGCCGGAAACCCTGAAACGGGCGCGGATAGTATCACAATAAAAAGGTTACGTCAATACTCCAACCGCCGGGCAAATTTCCCTTGTCAACCGAAGAGTGCCTTGTTATATTCCGACGGACGGAGTTCGCTTATGATTAACCCAAGGCTAATCTTACTGGTAACCGTTTTAATAACGACGGCGGCTCCGCTTATGGGCGCCGAAGTCGAGACCCACTTCGGATCCGAAGGGTCCGTTCGTAACGTTTACGTCAACGCGATATACGGCGCCGAGTATGAGATAAAGGTCGCGATGGACCGGTTCACCGATTACGTGCTGGTCGAAGCGTTGATTTATGCCGCCAAATACGGCCGGGAAGTCTACGTAATCGTCGACGGCGACCGGAAGAACCTGCTTAAAGGCGCCGCCATCAGCGACCACCTTCGCGACGGCGGCGTCGAAGTTATGCTCGACAGAAGCGACTTCCGGCTTTTCGACCGCTTCGCGATTATCGACGAGACGACGGTAATCGTCGGCGGATACCCTTTCGTGGAAGACGCCGGGACCTCGCCGATGAACGACCTGGTCGTTATAGACGACCCGGACGTCGCGGCCGCGTACGCCGACCATTTCGACTATCTCTGGAACCTGACGAAGTAACGCTTCAACGGGGACCGGCCGATCAGGAGAAGTTATGGGAAAGCCTTTACGAATAGTAGTTGCGCTGAGCCATGACGACGAACCGTACGTGAAGATACAGGATAAACTCACCGCCGGCGACGTGCCCGAGTCTGAATACGCGTTGGTGCGGTCAGAAGGTCCGAGGCACTTAGAAGCCCTGGTACCTGAAACAGACGTACTTATCGCCTGGAATCTTGCGCCGGAACTATTGTCTAAAGCCAAGCGTCTCAAATGGTTACATCTCGGGCTCGTAGGCGTGGGAGAGCTGATGTATCCCGAGCTGTTGGACAGCGACATCCGCTTGACCAACTCTATGGGATTTCATCACGTACCGGTCGCCGAACACGTCTTCGCGCTTATCCTGACGTACACCCGGGCGGTACACATCTCGATGCGCAACCAGTTCGAACGGCGTTGGAACAGACGCCCGGCGGCGTACGCGGTCTACGAGCTCAGCGGTAAAACGCTGGGCATAGTCGGGTTGGGTAAAATCGGTCGATCGGTCGCGAAACTGGGACACGCTTTCGGTATGCGCGTGATAGGTTACGATATACGCGAGGTCGAAGACGAGAACGTGGACCGGGTTTACGCCGAAAACCAATTGCCCAAGCTACTTGAGCAATCCGACTTCATCGTCCTTTGCGTTCCATACACGAGTAAGACGGAGCGGATAATCGGTATCGACGAAATTCGGACGATGAAACAGACGGCGTTCCTCGTGAACGTAGGCCGCGGGCGGTTGGTAGACGAACCGATACTTATAGAAGCCCTCAGCAAGGGGTGGATCGCCGGCGCCGGCCTGGACGTTTTCGAAACCGAGCCGTTGCCGCCGGACAGCCCGTTCTATAACCTGGGAAACGTGATAATGACGCCCCACATCGCCGGCGCCACGCCCGACTACTGGGACCACGTCGGCAAGATATTCGCGGACAATCTAAAGAGCTTCCTCGCCGGCGAAAAGATGGCGACGGAGCTGGATAAAACCGTGTATAAATAAAAAGGGCCCGACCGAAATACCCATTGAACCCGAACGGGGCGGCTTAACGAGCGGATCGCCGGGCGACGAGACTACTACCGAGGTTGTTGGGTTATTGCCGGGAGGAGAAGATACGTTAACCGGCGTATTCCCTAATCCGGCCGCAGACGAAACTACCATAACGCTCTCGGCCGACGACGGTCCGTACGACGTTACCGTTTACGACTTAGCCGGTCGGAAAGTAAAATCATGGGACGGCGCCGCATCCGGCAAAGTAGATATAACCTGGGACCTAACCGACGCGAACGGCGCGTCCGTAGCCGACGGGCTTTACGTCGTACACATCAAAACGGCGTCGGCCGAAAACGCGATAAAAGTGTTGGTCACGAGGTAACCGGATGCTTAAGTTTACCAAGTTTGCCAAGGTACTCGCGG
>CBDUXC010000032.1:0-10590 GCA_965371065.1 uncultured bacterium | reverse complement strand
GCGCGCGCCGGCTCGATACCGAACGTAACGACCGTCCCGGGTTCACCGGCCGCTTCGTACGCTCTAACGGCCGCGGAGGCGAAGGCTTTCGAATCCGGTATGATATGGTCCGCCGGCAGCATCGCGATAACAGCGTCGTCACCGCACCGTTCCCTGATTACCAGAGTCGCGAGAAGCGCCGCCGGGCCGCTGTTCCGCGCCGACGGCTCGGTAATAAAATTCGCGCCCGGCACTTCCCTTAATAACGGCTTAGCCAACTCTACGAGCCGTTTTTCGGCGATAACGAAAACGCCGTCCGGGCCGACAAGGTCGCTTACCCGTTCGTACGTTTCCACCAGCATCGGCTTTTCGGACGCGAGCGCAACGAACTGCTTAGGCGCCTCGCGGCGGCTAACCGGCCAGAGCCTCGCGCCCCTCCCCCCGGCCATCAAGAGCGCAGTCCGTTGCATACAATCACCCGTTTAAGTCTGTTACGCGTTTAAGCCAATTATGTAAGGCGGCGAAATCCGAAATCGATAGATCCTCCGGCCGGCTGTCTCCCGCGATGCCCGAACGGCCAAGTGCTTCATCCACCTCGTCCCGTGATACGGCCCCGCCGGCAAATCGCGATAGCCGGTTCCGGATCTTCTTCCGCCGCTCGCCGAAAAGGTAATCGACCAGGTAGAAGAAACGGGCTTCGTCGGCGACTTCGACGTGCGGTTCGTCCCGATAGTAATAAGAAACGAGCGCCGAATCAACCTCCGGAACGGGTTCAAACGCGTCTCGCGGTATGTTGAGTTCCAACGCCGGAACCCCGTAGTACTGCAGCCGAACCGAAAGCCGCCCGTACTCTTTGGAGCCGGGCTCCGATACTACGCGCCGCGCCACTTCTTTTTGGAGTAAAAGTAACCATCTGGGGATTAATTCGCGGTACCCGAATAGCATATCTATTATTGGGCCGGTGATGTAATAAGGTATATTTCCGACGCATACCGCCGGTGCCGCGTCGCCCAGGGCGTCGGCCAGGTCTATATCGAGAACGTTGCCTTCGACGATAGTAAGGTTATCGAAATCGGCGAAATTCCGCTCGGCTTCGTCGGCCAGCCGCCTGTCCAGCTCCACTGCGACGACCCGCGCCGCGCGCCGCACAAGAAACTGGGTGAGTTGCCCCCTGCCCATCCCTATTTCCAGAACGTTATCCGTCGGTTCAAGGCATGCCGCGTCGGCGATAGACCGCAGGTAATCGTCGTCGACCAGGAACACCTGACCCATTCTGGATTTGGTCTTACCCACGGTCCGGCCCTATTAACGGACGCAACATTAGGTTTCGTCCGGTTGGGGCAGTCGTTCCATTAAAATAGCCTCGTAGTGAACGCGGGTTTGGTTGGAAAGGAGGCCAAGCAGTTCGTCGTATTCTATCGGCTTGTCTCGTTCGCCATTGTCGCAATAAACTACCGCGATAACTTTATCGTCCGACAAAAGAGGGATGACCGTTGATTCGCCGGCGGCCGGGCGTTTGACCAGCGTGAAGAAGTATTCATGCCAGGGGTTATCTTCGTCGAGTTCCCCGATAAACGTCGCTCTCGATTTAAATACTTTCCGGAAAACTGAATCGTCGGACAGCGGAATCGAAATACGCTTTGCCGCGATTCCCAGGGGGAAGTTCGCGCCCGGGCCGAAGCCGCCTATACCCACAAGCGAATCGGGCCGCACCAGGAACAACATCGCTCGTTCGTAGTTCTCGGCGATAAGGTTCAAGAGGTCCAGAGACGCCATAAACGATATATTAGACTGCCGCGCGTCCTTGATAAACTTGCGGACCTTCACGAAATACGACTCGAGGGACTCGGCCCGTTTGAACGAGGTTCTACCCAGCTCCAACGCGTCATAATAGGCGAAGATGTTGTTGAGATGGACCCATAGTTCCTTTTTGAACAAATCCTTCGCTTTCGCGGTTTGGAAAGACGCGTCAATATCGAAGAAAGGTAACCGTACGAACCCGCGGACACCTTTTCCCAACAATTCCACCTGGTCTTTGTGAGATATAGACCCGCCGACTATGACCGTGCCCACATCCGGGAAACGGCGCGCGAGCTTTGAAACCGCCGTAAAAATCGGCCCGGCGTCTACATCGACAGCAACTTCACCTGATACAAACCGGTCGTCCAATACGACCGTCGGTAGGTTGTTTATATCCGCCGCGCCCTGCAGTCGCATCAACATCCCGTCGAAATCGTCGAATACCGTAAGATCGCAGTTATTGCGCTTCGCGATGTCGCTTACCAGGTTAACCAGTTCTTCGTCATCGGACATCAAGTATATCGGCTCGAGCTCTATTGGAGGCCCTTTCGCGATTACCGAGGTGGATGAAACCGGCGGCTGTCGCGCCGCGGCGGGCGGCGGCGGTATGTGAACGACGGTTGGCGCTCCCTCAACGTCCCGTTTCCCCCGTTCGTCGAATATTTTGATACTCTCGACGAGTAGAAGCTGGGTGTCGAGATGGACGTCGGGCATTATCTCGTCTATCGGTATGGCGATGTCGCCGAACATCGTCAACTCGTGGTCGCTGAAAACGTACTCGCCGTCGGTCCATGGAATCAAGTCATAGATGACGTTCCGGATGCGGTCATGGAGAACCCGCTTCAACTCTTCGTTCGTAATCAAACCCATACGAACGAGTATCTGGCCCAGGGGAACACCGGCCATAGGGCCCCGCTGTGCTTCAACGGCCCGGGAGACGTCTTCAGCGCTTACGATACCACGCTCGGCCAACATACCGCCCAGGGCATCTTCCGAGCCCTCTATGGTCGCCATTACTACCTCGCCGTCGCGAAAGGCGACGACGCCGCGCCCCTTCCCGCCAGCTATCGTCAAGCTTCCGCTCCGCTTTCCGGCGTGGATAAACCGGAGCACGTCGACAAGTTGCTCGTCAGCCAGGTTTCCTTTAAGTAACATTCTACGCCGCGCTTTTCCCGTTACGACATAAGGAAGATAAAGCGAGCGATAAAGAGTATCGCAAGTACGTACGCCAGCGGGCTTACTTCGCGCCAACGCCCCGCGCAAACCATCAATATCGGGTAACTTATGAACCCCAGGGTTATGCCGTTCGCTATCGAGAACGTGAGCGGGATCGCGACCATCGTCAAAAACGCGGGAATCGCTTCGATGGGGTCGTCCCACTTTATCTCTCTTATCCCGGTAAGCATTAAGCTGCCGACGATTATCAAAGCCGGCGCCGTGACCGGATGCAGCAACGCCGTCTGCGTGAAAAACCCGGAAACCGACGCGCCGCCGATAACCCCGTCGACCGTCGTAAATTGCTCGACGGGAACGCCCGCGCCGATAGTCCTGGCCAGCGGCGTAAACAACAACGCCAGGAAGAACAGGGCGGCGGTGAAGACGTTCGCCAAGCCGGTCCTGGCACCGGCCGTAATACCGGCCGCCGACTCGATATAACTCGTTACCGTCGAGGTACCGAAGGCCGCACCGACGGACGTGCCTATACCGTCCGAAAGAAGCGCCCGATTTATTCCCGGGATACTTCCGTCAGGTTTCATTATGCGCGCTTTATCGGTAACGCCGACCAAGGTCCCGATGGTGTCGAACATGTCGATAAACAGAAAGATAAATATAACGTTCAAAAGCCCCAGGTCGAACGCCGCCATCAGGTCCATCTTCATAAACAGCGTAGGCTTCGGCGCAGGGTCCACTATACCCTGCCACGTGAGGACGCCGCCCAGTAACCCGACGACGGCGGTAAGCAAGATGCCCCAGAGGATCGCGCCCCGAACCCGCCAGACCATCATAATCGCCGTAACAATAAGTCCGAATATCGCCAACAACGCCGGCGGTTCCGTTATATCAGCCAACGTTACCAACGTGTTGGCGTTGAACTGGATTATGCCGGCTTCTTTCAGTCCGACGAAAGCGATAAACAGCCCGATACCGGCGGCGATAGCCTTCTTTATACCGTGGGGCAGGGCGTCCACGATTAGCGCCCGGACGCGGATGACCGTCAGAATTACGAACGTTATTCCGGAGAAGAAAACCGCGCCCAACGCCGCGTCGAACTTGATGCCCATCCCGAGGACGACCGTGTACGCGAAATACGCGTTCAGCCCCATCCCGGGCGCCTGGGCCACCGGGTAGTTGGCCACCAGCCCCATCACGAGGGTCGCGATACCGGCGGCGACGCACGTCGCGAACATGGCGCCGTCGAAGTCCATCCCGGCCGCCGAGAGAATGGTCGGGTTGACGAAGATGATGTACGACATCGTCATAAAAGTTACGACGCCGCCGAGAAACTCGCGTCCGACCGTCGAGTCCCGTTCCTTTATATGAAATAAACGCTCAAGCATACGCCTTTCCTTCCCCTTTGACGGACTAAAATATAACAAAATCGACTTAGGGCCGCAACGATTAAAACGGTTACACCAGTACCAATCGCCGGGCTTGACGATGATGGTAGCATATCGTATGATGACGCGATGAGCCGTTGGGAAAAGCGGGCCGCCGCCGTTGTTTTCTTACTTCTCGTCGCCGTACTGGTCGGACAGATATGGTGTCGGCCCATGGACCGGGACGAGGGCTTCTGGCTGTACGTCCCCTGGCGGATAACCGAGGGCGACGTCCCGTACCGGGACTTCGCGTTCCCCCACTTGCCGCTGGGGGCGTTGTACTACGCCGGCCTGGCCCTTTTCTGGGGCCCGTCGCTCTACCTCGCTCGCAACTTCAACGTCGTTCTCATC
Organism: uncultured bacterium; assembly: GCA_965371065.1. Taxonomy (GTDB): domain Bacteria; phylum RBG-13-66-14; class B26-G2; order WVWN01. The sequence continues at coordinate 5,863 of CBDUXC010000032.1, read as the reverse complement.
CTGCTATCTACCGCCGTCGTAACGTGGGCGTTCCTGCGCCGTGGGATGAAGGGCGCGGCGGCCGCGTTCCCGTTCCTGTATCTCGGGTCGTCCCTGGTCCTTACGTGGTTGGTCCCGGTCAAAGCATACGCGCCGGCGTGCTTCGCGCTTTCGGTCGGCGTCGCGGCTATTATCCTACCACGCCCGGAACGCCGCGCCGGTTTATTACGCGCTTTCGTACTCGGGCTGGCCCTGGGGGCCGCCGCGGCGATACGGCTCCAGATGCTGGCGCTTCTGCCCTTCGGCGCTCTCGTGTTATGGCTCAACGGGCGCCGGGAAGCGCACGGCCGTTTACGAGCGGTCCTGCTGTACGCACTGGGCTATCTTATCGTTGTACCGTTAATAATCTACTACAGGGTATCCGCCGGCGACGCGCTCGTCTTCAACGTCTTGACCATACATACCCTCTTCGTCGGCCAGAAGGGTTTTTTCGGCGGGCGCCTGGACGCGTTAATAGAACTCGTCATCGCCGCGGACGTCGTACTCCTCGCGGCGTTCGCCCTGGCGTCTCTCCGTACGGCGAAAGCCCGGGCAGCCGTAGGACCGTTCATCTTCGCGGCGGTCCTCGTACTCGTTAACTTCCTTCCCGGCACCGCCCAGGCGCAGTACTTCGTGGTCGCGGTCCCGGCGGCGGCCGCGGCCGGGGCCGTCGGTTTCGCCGCGCTGTACCGAAACCGTAAGCCCGTCGCGCTGTTATTGATAGGCATTTATATAGCCTTCGGCGCCGCGCGGCCCGCCGCAAAGATAATATTCGACCGCGCGCACAAAGAGCTGGTCGGCCCGGCGGAAGTTTACGCGGCCGCGGATCTGCTGCGGGAAAACACATACCCCGACGACATCGTATATACCGGCTGGCCCGGGTACGCGGCCCTGGCCGAGCGCCGGGTAATGCCCGGGTGGGAACTGGGCTACTTTACCGACCGAATCGCCGGGCGCTGCGACGAGGAAACCCGGCGCCGATACCATCTGGTTACGTACGAGGAGACGGCCAAACGCCTCGCCGCCGGCGAAGTCGAGTTCGCGCTCCTGGGGATAGATACGGCGGGGGAGGTTGAGGACGTGGTCGAAGAACGGTTCAATATAGTCGCGGGAAGCGGCGGCACGGCTCTTTATAGGCAAAAATAGCCTTAATACCGCCCGTTTCAACGGGCGGTGCTTAACGTGCGTAGTTTTTTATTGATTAGACCGCCGACTTCAGTCGGCGAACGATACATCAATTCAGTCCCTATGCCCAACCGCCGAACGATAATTAAAAGCGCGGTACGCCGCGCAGTCGTCAACGCCGGCCGCGTCTTTTTCTATGGCGCGGAGCGCGCCCTCCCGCCGCCCGACGAGACACGCCGCGTCCTGGTCGTCAAGGTCTGGGCCATCGGCGAAGTGATAATGGCGACGCCGGCGTTTCGGGCTTTACGGGAGTTGTTGCCCGAAGCGCGTATCACGATGTTGACCGGACGGGCCGCGTACCCCGTGGTCGAACTGTCGCCCCGCTTCGACGAAGTACTCGCGGCGGACGAAGCGGTTTTCTTGAAGCCGAAACCGGCCGAGTTGCTATCCCTCGTAAAGGAGCTCCGCCGCGAACGCTACGATCTGGTTGTTTCTCTCCATCACGCGTGGCAGTTCGGCGTTTTCGCCGCGCTTACCGGCGCGCGCCATCGCGTCGGCTTCGACCGGGCCGGCGAAGGCTTCGCGTACTCAACCAGGGTCGCGCCGGAACCGGGCCGACACCGGGTAGAAGAGTACTTCGACCTCGCAAAAACCCTCGGCGCCGGCGGCGAACCCGGGCCGCTCGAAATATACACCGACGAGAGCGACCAACGTTACGCCGACGATACGATGGAACGACTTAAAGAAGCCGGAAAGCCCGTCGCCCTTGTCGCGCCCGGCGGCGGCGTCAACCCTAAAACGAAGATGCCCGAAAAGCGCTGGCCGGTCGAACGTTACGCCGCGTTAATCGAAATACTCGCGCCGGCCTTCGCCGTCGCCCTGGTCGGCGGCCCCGGCGACGAGAAAACGGGAGCCGCGGTTACGGGTAAACTAAAAACGGAAGTCACCAATCTAATAGGCCGAACGACGCTCCGGGAGCTATACGCGCTGTTGCCCCGGGCCGACCTGTTCGTCGGCAACGACTCGGCGCCTATGCATCTGGCGGCGGCCGCCGGCGCGCCGACGGTCGCGGTCTTCGGGCCGACGGACCCAACCGTGAACGGCCCGTGGTCCGAAAGGGCGAAGGTAATAACGCGCGAAACGGATTGCGCGCCCTGCTACCGGGACGGGTACTTCCCCGAGTGCGACGACCGCCGGTGCCTCGAGAACGTCTCGGCTGCCAAGATATACGCCGGCGTGACGGAATTCCTTGACAGTCTTAAGGATAAGTGATAAATACTGCGGATATCTTAACCGATTCACGGAGGAAGTCATGAAGAAATATTCCCTAGTTATCGTTCTGGTTACAACCGTCGGGTTGTTTATCGGCTGCGGCGGCAAAGAAGAAGACGGCGACGACGGAGAACTGACCGGACCAGGGAAGTTCGAGAGTTACGAGAAGGCCGTTGCCGACACGAAGGTGCTCGCCGGTTACGTCGCTCTGAAGAAAGACAAAGAGCTCGCGACGTCGGCCGCCGAGACGACTATAGCGGCCTGGGAAGACGTAAAAACGAACTTCCCGGCGGAGCCGCCCGCCAGGTTCGAGGTCGACATCGAATGGCCCGAACGCATAGACACGTTGATACGGTTGGCCGAGGACGTAGGAGAACAAGCCGCGGGAGAAGACTTCCCGGCCGCCGAAGCCAGTATCCGGGAAATCCAGAAGCAACTTCTGGACCTTCACGACCTGAATAAGATAAGCACCGCCGGCGACGAAGTAATCCGCCTGCTCATTTTGACGGACCAGCTCATAGCAGCGTTCGAGGATAACCGGGACGAGGACGCAAAACACGTAATGACCAAGATATTCGAAGCTCAGCAGAACTTTTTTGGCGCGCCGATACCCGACGAAGCGCGGGACCGCCAGGACGAGTTCGACGATATGAAAGACAAGGTCTACGACAGCATCGAGGAAATGCAGGACGCGCCCAACCGTGAAGAGCGGATGAAGAAGATGGACGAAATGAATACGGTAATGACCGAGTTCTGGGTCGAATTCGGGTAAGCGTGAGTAAACCGCTGAAAAAGCAGGTCAAAACGGGGAGAATCCCGTACGTCGGCGTCGGGACGGCGGTAACCGGCGCGCTTATAGGTTTACTCGAAGCCGCGCTTGTTTTATGGCTCGACGTCGAAGTAACCGTCGACCTTACGGGCGCGTTGGTGTTGGGCGCCGTCAACGCCGCCGTGGTCGCGGCGGCTTCTTTATTGTTCGGGCTTGCGGTAGAGCTTGTTCTGCGGGTTGTCCCACGGCGAAAACTTACTGACGCCAAAACCTATTCCCCGCGAGCGATAATCGGTCGGTTCCTGGGGTTGTCTACGCGCGCAATCCCGGAAAGGCGGAAACGTAATCGGCGGACCCGCGCCGTCGCGACGGCCGTCGCGTTCGCCGTTCTTTTCTACGGTCTGTACCACGCCAACCTGTACCTTCCAGGGAAGTTACACCCTTTAAGTCTGCTGGCGGACGTGGCTATAATAGCGGCCGCGTACGGAATACTGCGGCTCGCGTCGGTCGTCGCGTTGAGGACCGCGTACGTTTGGGGTACGTACGCCGTAGTATTCGCGGCCGGCGTCGGCCTGACCGTCGCCTACGGCTTGGGGTTGGGCGCCGCGCCCGAAGTTATGTTATATGAAGCCGAACCGCTGCCCGCCGACGGGCCGCGTCATAACGTCTTATTAATCACCCTCGACACGACGCGCGTCGACCGGTTCGGTTGCTACGGCAGCAAACGATACCTCACCCGGAACCTCGACGCGTTGGCGAGGGACTGGTCGTCCTTTTATGGGGCGTACTGCACAATGCCGTTAACGGGACCAAGCCACGCGGCGATGCTCTCCGGCCTTCGACCGAGGGAAACGGGCGTCGTCCAGAACGGGATGGCCGTACCGGAGGAAGTCGATACGCTGCCCGAGATATTCGCCGCGTCGGGATACAGAACCGGAGCGGTCGTCGGCGCGTTTCCCGTCTCGTCCAAGCTCGGGTTCGACCGGGGGTTCAAGTTTTACGACGACTACTTCTCGCCTTTTAACGCGCTCACAAGATTAACCTTTGTTCGATTCGCCGGCGACTTCGGCCTCGTTCAAACCAAAGCACGGCTTCAGCGGCGCGCGGTCGAAGTAACGGACCGGGCACTCGCGTGGCTGGAGTCCGGCGACGGGCGCCCGTTCTTCCTCTGGGTCCACTACTTCGACCCGCATACGCCGTACGACCCGCCGCCGGAGTATCTCCCGGCCGGCGACACGGACCCGCCGGAGGTCCGGGCGTACGACGGGGAAATCGCGTATATGGACGCCGAAGTCGGGCGGCTGCTGGATTACGTTACCGAAAACGGCCTTACGAGTAATACCGTAGTAATAGTGACCGCCGACCACGGAGAGTCTCTGGGCGAACACGATTATTACTGGGACCACGGGCGTTTCGTTTACGAACCGTCGATGCGCGTCCCGTTGATAATCGCCGGGCCGGGGGTCGAACCGGGACTGACCTACGCCGAACCGATATCTAATTCGCGCGTATTCGACTTCGCTTTGGCTCTGGCCGCCGACGAACCCCTGCCCGAAATGGATGAACCGCCCGTCTTCGGCGAAACGCTCGAGGAGGGTATTTACCGCACGATGTGGCTCTCACTGACCGGCGATTCTTTCTACAAGTTCATATCGAACCACGGTGTCGGGTCCGACGAACTTTACGATATACTCGCCGACCCGGGGGAACTGGATAATCTCACCGGAAGCGAACCAGAAACGGCGGCCGAGCTCGCCGAGGCCCTGCGGTCCTTCGAGGGTAAACTCCCGCCGCTGCCGGAAAAGTACTCGATGAGCGAAGAGACGGTCTCGCGGTTGAAAGACCTGGGTTACGTTAGCGAATAAAACAGATACCGGATAGGGAGAACGGGTGAACGACGCGCTCAAAAAAGCCGCTCGTGTAACGTTGGTTGACTGCCTGACCTTAAAAGCGGGCGATACGGCCGTAGTCGTGACGGACCCGCTTACTTTCGAGGTGGGCGAAGCCCTTTTCAACGCCGCCGCCGAAAAGGGCGCGGAACCACTCCTCGCGATGATGCCGACGCGAAAGGTCAGCGGCGAAGAACCGCCGGAAGCCGTCGCCGAACTGATGAAGTCCTGTGACGTTCTCGTCCTCGCGACGAAGTACAGCCTATCGCATACCAACGCCCGGCGGGCCGCTACCAGGGGCGGCGTCCGCGCGGCTTCGATGCCCGGTATAACCGCCGAGATAATGGCAAGAACTCTGTCCGCCGATTACCGCGAAATAGCGGCCAGGACCGGCGAACTAATCCGACGCGTGGAGGGCGCCGAAAAGCTGTACGTGACGACGCCCGGCGGAACCGATATAACCCTGAACGTACGAGGTAAGGAATTCGACGGTGATACCGGTATATTAACCGAACCCGGTTCGTTCGGAAACCTGCCCGCCGGCGAGGCTTGCGCCGGTCTGGCGTTGGAAGGGACGACCGGTACGGCCGTTTTCGACGGTTCTTTCGCGGACATCGGCTTGTTAAAAAACCCGATTAAAGTGGGGTTCGAGAACGGGTTAGCTATAAAAATCGAAGGCGGGGCCGAAGCGACGAAGCTCAAATCAACACTGGACCGCGTCGGTCCGGCCGCGCGTCAAATCGCCGAAATAGGCATCGGGACCAACGATAAAGCCCGCGTAACAGGCGTC
>CBDUXC010000031.1:0-10603 GCA_965371065.1 uncultured bacterium | reverse complement strand
CCACGGCGTCTTTGGTGGTGCTGGCGATGGTCCCGGAGACGACGAGAACGATTTCGGCGTCGTCGCAGCGGTACGGCTCGACCATCTCGTGGGTCCGGCCGAACCACTCGCCGAACTCGGCGCAGACTTCCGGGATAAGCTCCCTGGCCCGGTCCATAGCTTCGGACTCGAGCCACTTGAGCTCGTAATAGCGGTCCGGCCCGGTCAACCCGCCGAAGGTATGGGGATTGTCGGGGTCGACAGTGTACCTGGCTTTGTACGGCGGAAGGAACTCGTCCAGCTTGTCCTGGTCCGGGAAGTCCACCGGTTCGGTGGTGTGGCTGAGAACGAAGCTGTCGAGGACGATCATCGCCGGCATAAGGACGTTCTCGTTCTCGGCCACCTTGAAGGCGATTATCATCGAATCGAGAACGTCCTGGTTGGATTCGCAGTAGAACTGCATCCAGCCGGTGTCCCGCTGGGACAGCGAGTCAATCTGGTCGGTCCAGATGGTCCACGGCGGGCCCATACCCCGGTTGATGTTCCCCATTACCACCGGCGTCCGCGCGTTCGCGGCCCAGTGGAGCATCTCGTGCATCAGCGCCAGCCCCTGGGCGGAAGTGGCCGTGAAGGTCCGCGCGCCGGCGGCCGACGCGCCTATACACGCGGCCATAGCCGAGTGCTCGCTCTCCACCTTGATGAAGATGGCGTCCATCTCGCCGTCGGCGACCAGCTCGGATATCTTCTCGACGACCTGGGTCTGGGGCGTAATCGGGTACGCGGAGACGACCTGGGCGCGGCACATCTTGGCGCCGTAGGAAAGGGTGTGGTTTCCGGTTACTACCTGCTTCATAGTCGGTTCTCCTTTCCGTTAAGGCGTCGCCGCCGGCTCGGGCGTTTGAGGACCCTCAGCTGGGGGCGTCGCCCCTTCTGTCGGGGATTGTGCCCCTCCTGAGGGGGGCGTTGCCCCCTCGACCATCTCGATGGCGTCGACGGGACATTCGTTCGCGCAGACGCCGCAGCCCTTACAGAAGTCGTAGTCTATTATCGGCGGGTCGTCGGCCGACATGCACACGTCCGGGCAGAACTTCCAGCAGAGCATACAGCCGTTGCATTTCTCCCCGTCGAGCACAGGCGTCATATTGCGCCAGGAGCCGGTCTTGTTGTAGGTCATCTTACCCAGGCTCATCGCCATAGCCGGCATATCGTTCGCGCCCTTAATATCGACTTCGTCGGACATATTTGCCTCTTACCCTTCTGATATTGTCTATCCTTATTACTTGCTCTTAGTCGGCAACTTCGGTACCAGCCAGTCCAGGAACGCCTGGGGGCTCCGCGTCTGGAGCCAGACCTTACCATCGCCCGAGAACCGGCAGACGAGACCTTCGCCCGAAAAGAAAGTGCTCTTGAGACCGCCGACGGTCTTCACCGCCCAGGTTAAATTATCCTCGAAGGCGACGATGTGGCCGGTGTCGATCACCAGGTCTTGATCCGGCGTAACGTTCACCTCGTGGATCGCGCCGTAGGAGCTGATGAAGACCGGACCGGTCCCGGCGGTCTTCAGGAAGAAAAACCCCTCGCCGCTGATGAAGCCCTTCAACCCGGCGAACTTCGTGTCGATTTCGACCGTGTCGGCGCTGGCGATATACGACGTGCCCTGTATCATCAAACCCTTACCTTCCATCTCGATTACTTCGCAGTCGCCGGGGAGCGACGGCGCCAGGGTTATCACGCCGTCGGACCGGGCCGTGTAGGTATTGATGAAGAACGACTCGCCGCCGAGAACGCTCCGCTTGAGCGAACCGAGTATGCCGCCGCGAGCTTTGGTCTCGATATCGATGCTCGCGCTCATACTGACCATCGCGCCGGCTTCGGCCACTATTTTCTCTCCGGTGGAAAGCCGGGCAATAACCAGCGAATACGACGGCCTGTGGTCTATGTAGTATTCCATAACGATTTACCTACCTGTTCGTTAACTCTTGTACTCCACGGCGACCGCGTCGCACGCATTTCGGGCCGCCGCCGCGTTCTTACCGCCGTCTTTCGGGAAGTACGTCGCAATCGCGTCGGCGACGGCATCTATACCGACAACGCCGGCGGCGCCGGCCAGGGCGCCCAGCATCGTCGTGTTCACGATCGGCGCGAGCCGCGAGCCGAGCCCGTTCTCGACGGCGATCGAAGACCCGTCGACCGTGACGACCTTAAAGTCGCCGTCCAACCCCGCGCTTGCCGGGTCTTTAGGGGTATTGACTATAATAATACCGCCGGGCTTTACGCCGGCGGTTACGTCCACGGCCTCGGTCAGGGTCGGGTCTAAAACCAGAACGTAGTCCGGCTCCTCTATCTCGCATTTTACGCGGATCGGCTTTTCATCCACCCGTATAAAAGCCGCCACCGGCGCGCCACGCCGTTCTACACCGAACATAGGGAACGATTGGACTTCTTTGCCCTCGCGGAAAAACGCTTCGGCGATAATACTGGACGCCACCGCGGCGCCCTGCCCCCCCCGTCCGTGGAACCTAATCTCGATCATCCCGTTCCTCCGACGCCGGCGGTTCAGCACCGGCCCTTCGCTCAGGTCATTACGTTAAATCGTTCGTCTTTTGTAGGGACTAAGGTAATCGTTTAAGTCCGCCGCTTCCAACCCCGCTACCGATAATATCTTATTTTTAGAAGTACGTCCTGCTTTTACGACTATCGAACTTTTCGGTACTTTAAATAATCTGGAAAGGAATTTAACGAGCTCCTCGTTCGCCGCGCCTTCCACCGGCGCCGCTTTTAACCGCACCTTCAACACCCCGTCCGAATACAAAACTACCTCTGTGCGCGAGGACCGCGGAGTTACGCGAACGGACAAATTAACCAATCGGCTCGCCTTCCTCATCACCGCCTTGCCGCCGGAACACTTCGTCGGCGGCCTTTTCTGCGTTGAAGGAACCGTCCGGTTCACCGATAACCTCGACTTTCGGCCCGCCGGACGTCGACGCCGTATCGCTCCCCTTGCCGCCGAGGTCTTCAATTTCAACTGTTATCAGGTCGGCGGCCGCCGCTTCGGGTTCCTCTATTATCGGCGGCTTGTCTTCGGCCGTTACGCCGGGAGCGTTCGCGGGGACCGCCGCCGCCCCGGTTGCGGGTGGCGACTCGGGCTTTTTCGCTTCAACTTCCCGCTCCGCGGAGGCGGCCGGACCTTTCCCCCTTTCGGCTTTCGCTTCGCTGACCATTTCGGCGAGAAGCCGGTAATGCCTGTCCAGAAGGGCTTTATACTGGATTATAAAATCGTAGTGATACCTCTTCATGTCCCGGACCTGTTGCCCGGTTTCCGTCAACTCGGTACGCGCTTCCTCGATAATTTTCGCCGCTTCGGCTCTCGCCGCCTTCGACGCCGCGTCGACCTCCTTGCGCGAAGCTTCCTTCATCTGTTCGGTAACCTGCTGCGCCGCGACAAGGGTCTTCTCGAGAAGCTCGTCCTTCTTCTCGTATTCGCCCATCCGGAGTCTAAGCTCTTTAACCTGGTCTTTCAGTCGACCGTTTTCCGAGACTACGGTCTCCAACTCGTCGGCTATCTGCTGCAAGAACGCGTCCACTTCGTCCATGTCGTAGCCGCGGAGCGAGCGCTTGAACTCCTGATTGTGTATATCCCGGGGCGTTATCTTCATATAATTCTCCGTTCCGGTATTCTAAGCGAACAAACCAAGTTCGGCCAACTTCTCCTCGGGAACATCCCACCAGAAATGGGCGTCGGCCGTATCGTGGAGCACAAACTTCCTCGAGTGCTTCGCTGGGTCATCCCCGACAACTTCGACGTCGTCAGGGTTGCCCAGGCCGGCCCTCGCGCAGTAATAAAGGTACCCGACCCGCGTCGGTTCCACGCCCATCATCCGGGCGCACGTAAAGTCCAGGGCGACGGCGTCCTCCGACGCCATCGCGATACCCCAATCGACGGGCTCGCCGTAAATCGGCCCGTTGCCCTCCATAGCCGTGTGGCCGTCGAGCACCGCCAGGTGGGGCAGCGTAGCGGTCGCAAGCAGGTAAATGTTCAAATGCGTTGCGGCACAACTCCGGTGAACAGCCCATTTATCGTCCCGAACGGCCGTCCCGCAAAAACTGTTTAACGTACGCGTAAGGGGACCGGACCGTTTCTGAGGCGCCGCCATCGCCGCGTTCTTAACCGAAAGCGTTACCCCCACCGTATCGTGGGTCTTCGGCGGACCCACCGAAATCCGAAAATCGCTTTCCAACAACGTACGCGCTACTCTTATCGATACCTGATTATACTTATCGTCGAAGACCGAAAACGGGCGCGCTTCGTCGAAGTTCAGGTCCCGGAACTCCAGCCCGTACTCGTCGCATAACCCGCAGTACCGATAGTTTTTAAACGCCCGTTTCGTGCTCCCGTGGGCGGAACCCTCGGCTACTACAACCTCACCCCCGGTAACGGGGAGGATATACTCGAGGACGGCCCGGGTCGCATCAACGTGGGTCGCCGAAAGGGGATGGTACGCCGAGACGAAGTTAGGTTTAACGATTATTTTCTTCGCGTTTGCGGCTCTTTCCAACGGCGCGTCGCCGAGAAACTCCAAGGCCCGCGTTACCGCCCGGAACCGGTCCCCCTCCGCGACCAGAGAAACCCACGGTGTCATATTACTCAACGCGAGTATGTTATCAATCGGTATTTACCCTGTCAAGATAATTCCTGATTATTCGACCAAGGATTACGTCCTGGTATAGATTATTTCCCAATCCCGAAGAAAAAGGCCGGAGCAGAGCCCCGGCCTTTTCGTTGATAATGTATAAGGTTTTAGAACGTGTTGATCTCGCCGTTCAGGTAGAAGCCACTCGTATCGGTGGCACCGTCGGCTTTGTAGATTACCGTACGGTAGTTAGGCATAATCTTGCAGTGGCCACCAGCGAAGTCGAGACCGAATCCGAAGAGGATGTCGTTCCAACCGTCGTCGTCCACGTTGGCGTTTGGATCTACCATGTCGAGACGACCCACGATGTGCAGGTGATGGGGCAGCTTCACCCAACCGTAACCGGTGAGGAACCAATCGTCTACTTCGCCGGTAACACCGGCCACCGTAACGTCCATCTTACGCTTGAAGTAACCGGCGCCGAAGTTCACGAAGTCGTGATCGAGACCGGCCAGGAAACCGTAGGCGAGGTCTTCGGGGCGCGGGTCGTCCATCAGGTTGCCGTAGTGCAGAAGAATGTTGGCGCTGAACCCGCCCATAACCGTATGCGGCGAGAACGGCATTACGCTGAAGCGGTAATCGATGTTCTTACCCTTCGACATTTCCACGTCCATGTAGCCGCCGCCGTTGGTGAAGGTAAGGTGATGGTCCAGCTTGCCGCCGAGGAAGTTACCACCGAAACCCAAACCTAAATCGGCTACAGGGAGATAACCTCGCTCAGTTACGGCGACCTCACGGAGCATACGCCAGCCCCATATCTCGTTCTCGTAGTTGTTCCAGGGCGTAGCGACCATACCGGCGTAAATGTGATGGTCCGGGAGAAGGCCGCCTACGTCCATAAAGGCGTGGCGTACGTGGATGGTATAACGGCCGGGCGTTCTGCCTAACGCGGGGGGGTTGTCGGGGTCGGGGTAGTCCTCGGGTACATTAAGGTAATACCTATACTCCCGCGCAGCTTCCACCCTTACTTCGAAACCGACGTCGTCAGTAACCATAGCGTTGAAGTCGAGGCGTGCGCGCCCGAGTTCAAAATAGAAAACCTCTGCGTCTTCGGTCAGGTCATAGTACATATAAGGAAAGACCTGCCCTTTAACGCTTATCGGTTCTTCTACATCGAGAACCTCGAACGCCGCCGCCGGTAAACAGACCGTCAACGCGGCCACCAACGCCAAAACCTTGACGTGAGACATAGTTCTCCTCCTTGGTTTACCTTTTCTACTTTTTTACGGGTCCCATCGGTTTACCCTCGCGATCAGCAAACTTCCAGCAACCCGCAAATCCCGGTAAATACGTACTTATAATTACCGCAAATAGCGTAACACTAAATAAAAGCCGCGTCAATAGAAAAAAACGGCGGTTTTTCGCCCGGGATAAACCAACCAATTTCGCTAACTCCCCTACCGTAAATCGTCAAAATGCCTTGCTATATAGTCAACGGCGGACTAAAATACGCTTTCGTAACCTTTCCCCGGTAACAAAAGGGTAACTTGGCCTCCGAGTTCGTAAAAGATACTGCGGAAGAGACAACTATAATCGTCCGGGCGAAACGCGGCGACGAAGACGCGTACGCGTGGTTATTGAACCGTTACAACGTAACTATATACAACTATTGCCGCCGGATGGTCCGCGGAGAAGACGCCAGAGACCTGGCACAAGAGACTTTCGTTAAAGTGTTCCTTTCGATAGAAAGCTTCGACGAAACCAAACGTTTCACCCCCTGGTTGTTCCGCATAGCTCATAACCTCGTTATAGATTATTTACGGAAGAAGCGCGCGCCGACGTACTCGCTGACCGTCGCCGACGACGGCGAAACCCGCGACGTTGAATTCGCCGACCGTTCGCTGGCCCCCGACGAACTTATTTCTCGAAAAGAGATACGCGAAGCTTTCGACGCGGCCATTGACTCCCTTGAAACCGAATACAAAGAAGTGCTCGTACTGCGCCACAGGGATGGGTTCTCGTACTATGAAATCGCCGATATCCTTCGATTACCTCTAGGTACGGTCAAAGTTCGTATACACCGGGGCAGAGAGAAGTTGAAACAAAAACTACGCCCATACGTATAATAAGGCGGTAGCGAAATGGTAGAGAAAAATAACAAATGCCGTAAATACGCTGAACTCATGCACCTGTCGTTCGACGGCGACCCGGACGAGAAGAACCGCGAAGCTTTGGACGAACACGTAAAGACGTGCGCCGAATGCACCCGCGAGATGTACCTCCTCGAGCTTACCGGAAAACTGTTAGACGACTTGCCGACGTGGGAAATCCCGCGCGGGTTCAACGAAGCGGTGTTGGCGTCGGTCCGCCGGGCCGACGCCCCAGAAAAGGTACGCCCGACCGCCGTATGGTTAAAATGGGCTGCCGGTCTAACTGCGGCCGCGGCAGGTATATACGGGGCCGTCGGCGTAGAAACACTACGGTCGTCGTTGTGGTCTTTCGTAAAATCGGTCCCGTTTTTCGTCATTGACGTGGCGGCTGCGGCCGCACCTTTATTAAGGTTGACAACATCCTTAACAGATACGTCGTGGACCCTTTTCACGACCACCTTAAACCTGGCGGGACCCGTCAGCGAACGACTGGCGCTCGAACACAGTATTCTAATCGCTACCCTTACAGCCGTTGTCTGTCTCTATTACATATTTCGTCATATTACGCGCGCGCCGGTCCGTCTACCGGTAATATAGACACCGCGAAGCTCACCGCACAACAAGGACCCGCGGCCGGGTCCTTATTTTTTTACCCGTTCCGGCATTCCCGCGTCGAAAATACGGAGATAAGTATTGATTTACGAGAACATAATGCTATACTTCCGACCCTTTTATAGAGATTTTAACCCGGAAATCGGGAGGAACACTATGCGTACGGCTCTTATCGGTTTAATAATCTTAACAGGGTTTATTACCGCGTGTTCGACACAAGCAGATGAGCTTTATGAGCCTACTTTGGTTTTTCAGCCGTTCGCGGACAAGACGGAAGGCGCCGAAGAGTACGTACCCCCGCCGCCCGGCGCCAGCGGCGGCGTGGACGTAAAGGCGCCTATGCCGTGGCTTTCGACAGGTATTCCGGAGATGCTCTACTTTATGCTGGAACGTACTTACACGGTAAACCTCGTAAGCTCGTCCGATATCCGGGCTGACCTAAAGAAGCACGGCGTCGAACTTGGCCCCGAAACGCCCATAAGCGTACTAACCGGAGCCGCCGGCCGCGAGGGCGCCGACTACATAGTGAGCGGCGAATATAGCAAAACCGAAGATACTATAAATATCTCGTTAACCGTATACGGCTTAACCGGTATAGCCGCGGGCTCGGCCGAAGTATCGGGTAATATCGAGGAGATTTTCGCGGTAGAAGAAGAAGCCGCAAAGGCGATACTCGGCGTCGTCGGCATACTCTTCAACGGGAAGATAATCCTCCAGGACCCGACCAGCTCTCTCGAGGCGTATAAATGGTTCAGCGAGGGTTCGGCTAAATATTACACGGGAGAACGGATCGCGATGTTCGACCGGGCGTTGGCGATCGACGCCGATTTCGTCGAGCTACACTTGAAGATCGCCGAAGCCAACCGCCTGGAGGGCGCTTACGAAACGGCGAAACTAGAGTACGAAACCGCCAGAGGGCTCGCCGACGTATACCCGGAAGATCCTACGAACCTGGGCTTCATAACCGCGAAACTGGACCCGACGGCCACGGACGACGCGTTTGCTTATTACGGAGAAGCGCTCGCTATGGACCCGGCGTACGCCCCGGCGGTCGAACAGATAGGTTACCTTTACTTCAAACAGAAGGACTACAAAACCGCCACGAAGTATTTCGACGAGTTAATAGAGATTCAACCCGGAAACGCGACGGGATACTACCTTAAAGCGAACGTCTTGTGGATGACCGGGAGCACGAGCGCTAACTGGCAGACGATGTACCGGGACGCGATTCGCCAGTACGACGAAGCGATCGAAAACAACCCGGAGTTCGCCGAAGCGTACTATAACCGGGGCTCCATCTACAAAGCCTTCGAGGATAAAACCAACGCGGCGGCCGATTACATCCAATATCTCCGGCTTAAACCGGACAGCCCGTTTAAAAAAGACATTATAGATACACTCGAACTTTGGAATGTACCAATTCCGGATGACATTGACCCGGCCGAATAATAATTAACGGGGTATAAAACGAAGCGGGAGCCGAGCGCTCCCGCTTTTTATACGCTAGTACCCCGCGCTATTTAAAAGCGTATCATCCTATTAAACCCGGCAGGACCTCGCCCGCCGGGCCGAGGTGGACTTCGTCGGCGAGGGAACTCAAAGGCGTGCGTTCCAGGTTCACTTCGATAACGTACGCGCCGGCGTTCTTCGCCACCTGCGGCAGATACGCTATCGGGTAAACGACGCCCGACGTTCCTACGACGACCATCACGTCGCACCCCTGGGCGGCGGCGAACGCGGAGTTGAGGACCGCTTCCGGCAGGCTCTCGCCGAACCAGACGACGTTGGGCCGGAGCGTCCCGCCGCAAATACATACGGGCGGGAGGTCGCCGAGAGGGTGGTCGCGGCGTTCTTCTACGGCGCCGCAGCCAAGGCACCCGGTCTCCCACAAACACCCGTGTACTTCGCAGTAGTTTTTAGTGCCGGCCAGGCGATGTAACCCGTCAACGTTCTGGGTAACTAGTAGGAACGAACCCCTGGTCGAGTTCTCCAGTTCGTTGACGGCGTGATGCGCCGCGTTCGGTTCGCACTCGGCCACCAGCCCCCGGCGCCACTCGTACCACTCCCATACTAATACCGGGTCCCGGGCGAAAGCGCCGGGCGTAGCCAGGTCCTCGGCCCGGAAGTCGCGCCAGAGCCCGTCGGCGCCGCGGAAGGTCGGAACACCGCTCTCGGCCGACATACCGGCCCCGGCCAGCACAACGATACCGCCGCCGGATTCGGCGGCGGTTTTTAAACGGTTCAACCCGTTTGACGCGTCCATCGAATTACCTTTCCCATTGGGCCCGATAGACCGAATTAGCTCGTAAGTAAACCGCGAGTGACGGCGAGATATCGTTCAGGAACTGGTTGAGGTTCGCGATAAAAGTCTTGGGGACGACGACGATGTCGCCGCGTTGAACGGGGACGTTCAAAGTAACAACGCCTTCATCAATAACTTTCTCCATATCGATTCGCGTTACCGTCGGCCCTTCGCCGACCTCGCGAACGAGCATAGTGCTGGCGCGGGCGGCGGTCCGTTCGAACCCGCCGGCTTCGGCTATAACCTCGAGTACCGTCGCGCGCCCGTCGAACGTGTATATACCGGGTTTAGCAACCTCGCCTAAAACATAAACTTCGCATGAACTGTACTTACTTATATTGACTATGACCTGCGGGTCGTAATAGAAATACGCTAATTCTTCGTTTAGCATATCGTTGAACTCGCCCAAAGGTAATCCCGCCGCCGCTATTTCGCCGACGTACGGGAACATTACGACGCCGTCGTATCGGACCGGGTATTCACCGGATAATCTTTCGACGCTATACACGTTTATCTCGAGCAAGTCGCCGGCTCCAATTACGTACCCACCGTCTGGAACGGGCGGAACTTCGTTAAAATCGCCACCGGGGTCACCGTCGGCGAATGCATATGTCGGGCAAACAAGTATTATGCAAACCGTTACATACTTATACATAAATTCCACCTGTTACAACCCGGACGCGTCCCCGGGTAAGAGCCGGCACCCTTTATTTCCTCGTTTTTTTCCTTCTCGGTTTCTTGGACCCAGCCGCGCGTTTCTTTTTGGCCGGTTTCTCCGTACTTTCTTTCTCGAGCCTTTTCAACAGCTTTAATATCTCGGCTTCGAGGGTCTTTATCTCTTTCAAGCCGGACTTGACCTTCGGCGAAGCCATTACGTTGACTTTTTTCTCCTTGTGTAAGCTATATACGGTTTTACCCAATAACGTAAA
>CBDUXC010000030.1:0-10662 GCA_965371065.1 uncultured bacterium | reverse complement strand
CCCGACCCGACTGAAGACCCGGTCGTAACTTATACGGGAACGACCCAGGTACAGACGGTCCCCAACGAGAATCCTTTCGGGAACGGCAATGATATCCATATCGGTTACATTAACGTAGTAAAATGGAAACAGAACCCACCCAGCGGCGCGAACAATGCGACCGCGGTCGACGGGACTTTCGACAGCGGAGAAGAGGACTTTACGTTCGATACGTTCCCGATGGACCCGGGCGAGAACGAGTTCCGGGCTTACTGCTTCGTTAAATGGTACACCGGGTACTATGTCCGCGACCTTACAGCCGCGGATGACTTCCTCACTTATGACGAGGACGACACGGGCGTCGAAGACCTTAATCTCGCGTTGACGTACCGGCACCCGGGAACGGTGTTCATAACCTGGGAAGACCCCAACGTCGAATACGCCGGCTTCAACCTTTATAGAGCCGTCGAAAGCGACGGTGGGGCTTCTCGTATTGGTTTCGGCGATAAGTTAAACGAAGAACAGATAACGGGCGAATCGCCGTATAAGTACGCCGACGGCGCCTTTGAACTGGATACAACCTACAGATACACCCTTGAGGCTTTAACGGTTTCGGGTAATACTGAAAGCGTAAGCCTTAAGATAACGCCGGGCGAATCGAAACCTACGGCTTTCGCTCTGTATCAGAACGCGCCGAACCCGGTCGTCCACGGGACGTCCGTCGTCACGTTCGCCCTGCCCGAAGGCTGCGACGTGGAGTTAACCCTCTACGACGTAAACGGACGAAAAGTGGCCGACGTACTTAAAGACCACTTCGACGCGGGATACCACAACGTCGCGCTCGAAGCCAAACTACCGGCCGGCGTCTACATCTATCGTATCAAGGCCGGCGCTTACTCGGCGGCCAAGAAGATGGTAGTCGAGAATTAGCTCTGACGATTACGATAACGAAGGCCGCCGAAAAGGCGGCCTTTTTTATAGGGCTCAAGCATAATACTTGCGTCGGTTAGAATAATACCTGGCAAATGCGGACACAGGGTGCTATAATCGTTAAGTAAATAGAAAAGAACCCTTAAGGGTTCTCTTGATTGGAGCAGATCGGGTTCGAACCGACGGCCTCATCCGTGCGAGGGATGCGCTCTTCCAACTGAGCTACTGCCCCTAAATCGCGCATATTATATATCATACGGGGATTTAAATCAAGGATTAACGGCCACGCACGTACCGCCGAGGTGGTAGAAATGCGAACGATCGTGATTTATACAACCGTCGCGCTGGCCGTACCGGCGTTTGCGTTCATCGACGAAGACCCGGGGTTATACGCCGAAGAATTCTCGATACAAATCGAAGCGTTAGGCGCCGCGCTGGACGACCTGGGCGCGATTCTCGAGCAAGCCGTCGCGGGCGATATTGACGAACACGAAGGTGAACTGCGTACCCTGCGGAGCGATTTCGACGGCGTTTATAACAAAATATCCGAATGGGAGGAGATCCCGGACGGATATACGCTTTGTACGGCCGGGCTCGAAGAAAGCGCGATTAAGGCCGGCGAATCCGCGGACGAACTTCTCGAGTACGCGAGCAACAACGATAACGTAACGCTCGTAAGAGCCGTCATGAAATACGAAGAAGCTTTCGAGGCTTTTTCGAAAGCATTGGATACTTATCCTTACTTGATAGATGAAGGTGAATAGTTTTACCTTTTCGCCAGCCGATGCCCTCCGCGTTTTCTATTAGTAATTTAATTTTTACTTATCAGGGCGCCGCTGAACCCGCCGTCAAGTCCGTTAACCTGGAACTGGAAACCGGCCGTTATCTCTCTATCATGGGCCGCTCCGGCGCCGGGAAAACCACCCTTTTATACGCTTTATCCGCCGTAATCCCGGAAAGAAAGAAAGGTTACCTCGAAGGCGACCGTTTCCTTTTCGGCGAATCACTCGAAGGGCTCCGGCCTTTAGACCTCGCCGGTAAAGTCGCCCTGGTGTTCGAGGATTTCGAAGCCTCTCTATTTTCGACCGAAGTGACCGGCGAGGTAGCCTTAGGACCCGAGTACCTCGGTTTCCCGCCCGCGGAAACCGGCGCCCGGGTATCGAAAAGCTTACGAGCTTGCGGCCTCGACGGTTTCGGTAAACGAAGGGTCGATCAACTGAGCGGCGGCGAGAAACAACGGTTAGCTGTCGCCGCAGCGCTCGCGATAGACGCGAAATTACTCCTCTTCGACGAGGCCACGTCCGACTTGGACCCGACCGGTAAAAGCGACGTCGCGCTGCTCGCCGCCGACCTCGCAAAAAAAGGACGTACAATAGTATCGGTAGAAACCGAAACTGAAGCGGCTTTAGCCGCCGACGAACTGGTACTATTAACCGACGGACGCGTTCTGACCCGGGGCAAGCCGGCCGAAGTTCTGACCGATACAAGGATTTGCGCCGAAGCAGGGGTCCGGGCCTTGCCCTTTTTACGGGTTTGCGAAGAGCACTCCGAGGGCTGGCGGTTGAGCGGAGATGTCGTGGCCGACGAGAACGCTTTCGAAAGCCTTACGGTCAAGACGCGCGAGCCGGTAGGTTCCCCAATAATCCAGGCCGTCGGCCTGTCCTACACGTATCCCGGCGGGACCGGCGCTCTAACGGGCGTAGATTTAACCGTAAACACCGGTGAGATAATGGCCGTATTGGGGCAGAACGGAAGCGGAAAAACAACCCTGGCGAAGTGCGCGGCCGGTTTACTTACGCCCACTTCGGGAAAACTACGTCTATGCGGAAGGGAAACGGCCGAAATCCGGCGGCTCGAGCGGGCGCACTACGTCGGGTACCTGTTTCAGAACCCGGACCACCAAATATTCTCGGAAAGCGTTTACGACGAAATAGCTTTCGGGCCGAGGAATATAGGGGTTAAAGGCAGCGAACTTGAGGACCGGACGCGTACAGCCCTGGAAACCGTCGGGATGGCTGGGAGAGAAGACGACGACCCCTTCGCTCTGCCGAAAGGCGATCGGCAACGCACGGCTCTCGCGTCGGTCCTCGCGATGGAACCTGAAATTATAATACTCGACGAACCAACTACGGGCCTTGACTTCGAAGAAGTACGGTCCGTAATGGAACTATTACTGGATTTGAATAGAAAGGGGAAAACGATAATAATCATTACTCATTCGATACCACTCGTCGCGGAGTACGTCCCCAGGACGGTAATTATGCGCGACGGCGCCGTCGTGTTAGACGGTCCCACCCGGGACGTAATGGTTATAGGCGCGGAATCCGATGAGTTGGGAATCAAACCGCCGCTAGTAACGAAAATTACCGCCGAAACCGCCTATCCGTGTCTTACGAACTCCGAATTCGAGAAAACCTTCGGGGGAAGCATTGGGTAAAAAAGTACAGAGCTTACATCCCGTTACGAAAATATTGTGGCTTCTGGGCGGGCTGGTTTTACTACTCGTATTTAACGATCCGAAGTATTTATCGGCGGTATTCGCTACGGCGGTCCTATTCGCCGTCATCCCCTGCCGTGTAGGCCGGCGACTGATTAAAGCGGTTCCCCTCCTGGCGGTTTTTTTCGTCGCGAGTTTGTTTATATGGCCGCCTTTCATCAAATCAGGCGCAACGTGGCTTTCGTTAGGCCCGTACGTCGTCACCACTCACGGCGCGGCTTTCGCCGCCGCTATGGGGTTACGGATAGCGGGGACGGTCATCGTCGCTCTATGTTTCGCATCTACCACAAGCCCCGAAGAGTTCGCTGCGGGTCTCAGGTCCATGAAAGTACCGTCGGTCATAAGTTTTACTCTAGCGTTGGCGTTCAGGTTATTACCGGTTATCGCCGAGACTACAGCGCACGTCGTCGAATCGCAAAAAGCGCGAGGCGTCGCTTTCTCCGGCGGGTTAATAAGGCGGATAAAGCTGTACCTCCCCTTAATCGTTCCGGTGGTTTTATTGAACCTTAGAAGTTCCGATCAGATGGCGATAGCACTGGAACTCCGCGGGTTCGCGCCGTCTAAGCGGCCCGTACCCTACGACCCGCCGCGAAGTTCTACGCTGGACATAGTCGCCATCTTTATATTAATTATATTTATAGCGGGCGCTTTAACGATCCGGTTGGCCGGCTACGGCGCTGTTATCCCCGACCGCATATAACGAAGCAACCCGCCTTCCGGGCGGGCGATGTCTTAAACGACACAATTTTATAAAGCTATTACTCGTTCCGCGTCAAGATGATGGATTTGGAAAAGACGATACGTTTATCGTCGGTACTTAGCCTTACGACGTAAACGCCGTCGGCGACCGCGTTCCCACCGTCGTCCTGCGCGTTCCATTCGACCTGGTATTCACCCGGTTGGGTATGACCCGACGCGAGGACCCGGATGACTTTCCCGGACAAATCGAAAACCTTAACTGTATAACTAACGTCGCCCGCGTCTTCGCCAATTTGTATCGGGATGTTAATAGAAGAACGGAACGGATTGGGATACGCGTTTAATATTTTCGTTTCCGATATAAGCGACGCCGAAGTTCTGGGTGCCGTTATTATCTTCGGTCCATAACTTACCAGACTTCCGTCGGTCAATACCTCTTCGATAACGTAATAATAAGTTTCTTCGCTTTCTACGTTCTTATCTTCGTAAAAATACCTGCCTGAAATTTCTTGCGGCACTTCGGCGAGTTCGGCGTATTTGCCGGGAAGCCCGTCGTCTTTCGGCGCGCGTAAGACCCGCCACGCGGTACGTTTCGAAGAAGGCGGACTTTCCCACGAAATCAGCAAGAAATCGGATTTCGCCCGCACGTCTAAATCGAGAACGTTCGTTTTCCGAGCGTGGTATTTTCCGCTACGCCAGTGGTTTCCGCCATAAGTCGGCCACGGACACGCGTCGGCGTTGTACGGTGTCCCGATACTTATCGCTTCGACCGTACCGCCGTCGGTAGCGACGACCAAATCTATTCCGCCGTCGCCGTCCAGGTCCGTCGCCGTAGGAGTAGCCGTAATTTTACCGCCGGATACGCTCAGCGGGAACCCGTACACGGTTTCGCCGCCGTCCCCGAACGCCCATAACTTACCTTTACCCGTCGCGACGATTATTTCGGGAAGCCCATCGCCGTCCACGTCCGCCGCTATAGGCGCCGCGGCCACCGTTTCGTCTATTATGCGCGGGAACCCGTCAATTTCGTAACCTCTCGCGTCAACCACGAAGATAGTACTAGACATTAGATGGGCCCCTCCGGCGACGAAAACGATTTCGAGAGAACCGTCGCCGTTTATATCCGCCGGTACCGGCGCCGCCGTCATAGTACTGTTGCACAATTTTACCGGCCATCCGGCACGGACGCGACCCCTACCGTCGACCGCGTACGCGGAACCGTCGGACGTACCGAAAAAGACGGTTTCGCCGCCGTTGCCGTCAATGTCCGCAATCGTAAGCGCGCCTACTTTGGCCGACCCAACGTCGACCGGCCATCCGTCGACTTGTTTGGCGTTATAATAAAAAGCGTAAACCTTGTCGCCGGCCGAGACGATTACGTCGGCCGTATTGTCCCCGTCGAAGTCCCCGACCGATATAGAAGGCGACCGGGCTCCCTCGAGGTCGATAGGCCAACCTTTAATAAGGGTACCGTCACCGTGAAACGCGTAAACCGTAACACCGGACGTCGTTTCTACGGCCGCGACGACCTCTAATCCCCTGTAATTCGTAAGGTTCTGAACGACGGGCGACGCTTTATCGGGGGTACCGCCTAACGTCTTAGGCCACCCCGGTAGCGGGTTCCCGTCGGCCGACAGGGCGATGAGCTTCCCCTCGTTTGAAAGGAATACTACGTCCAATACACCGTCGTCGTCGATGTCGGCGAGCACGGGAGCACTCTCTTCGCCTTCGCCGGCCGTCTTCGGCGTATTGACGGGAAAACCTTCCGACACTCTTCCGTCGGACGTTAATAGGTATAAGTGGTCGTCCCACGACGCTACCGCGACCTCGCGTTTCCCGTCGCCGTCGACATCGGCGACCGCCGGCGAAGAGAAATGCACCGCGCCGACCTCGGCCGGCCAACCCGGTACGTAAGGGGCCGACGCGGCCGGCGCGACTGAAGACAGAATCGCACATAGTGCCGTCGGAAAATATATGCCCCGTTTTATACCCATCTAACTCTCTGCGTCAATCCGTTCGGTTTTTATCGCTAAAAAATTACTTCGATATCCAGAGTTACCGCTTTCTCGACATTCTCTTCGATGCTCGTGTCCGTTAAATCGTAAGCACCGTGCCACATCTGATAATCGAAAGTCAGGTCTATCTTCGTGAACTCGGCCGGCGAATACATTAAATGAGGCGTAACCGTTACGTTCATCGGTTCTTCCGCGTCGGCGGGCCCCACGAGAATATCAACCTTCGATAAACTGGGTTGTTGGAAAGTGAAACCGCAACCGACGAACATATCGTCCCGCAGGAAGAACTGAGGTTCGCCCCAGAGTAAAAGGTCGGAGTTTTTATTCTTACCGGCCCCCCACGCGTCGGCGTTATTCGAACTCCAATATTGATATATCAAAGCGCCGCGCGCCCACAACCTCGGCTTGATTATCTGGACGCCTATATCCGGGTAAATCTGGATTAAACTACCGCCGGTAGGCGCCGTCGGGTCGAGGTCGGTGCTGTCCTTGTAACTGTGATAGCTGAATAGGAAGTAATAATCGATAATCGAAAAAGCCCCGGCGCGGTCGACGCCGAAATGCATAGTACTGCCGAACGACCCGACCTCGCTTTCGACCTCCGGGTACAGGATTTCGGCCTGCCTGTAAAAGCCCCGCCAGTAGCCGGGCATAGCGTTCGCGTAATACTGGTCCCAAAGAGAACGCAAGTTATAAGCGCGCCCTTCGGTAGCAACGAATATGTCGAAGCCCAATATGGTTTCTTTCGTCACGATTATAGTTTCGCCGCCGTCGGCTATCCCGCCGGCGACTTCGGAGGAAAGCGGGCCGAACCCGCGTGATAGCCGACCGCCGTACGGGTCGAGATAAGCCACGAAACAATTGGAGTCGATATCGTTGATGAAGTCGTTATAATAACCGCCGTCGCCGTAGCGCACATCGAAACCGCCTACCGTAAGGTTACCTAATCCGAAAGCGTTCAACTTAGTCAAACTTATATCCTCAAGCGAGGCGTAAACCCTGGTCTCGACACTATCTTCGACTAATGTATAGTCGCCGCCGGCCGTCTGCGCCAGCGAATAACGGTATAGTTGCGGTTTTTTTCCGTCGTCGAGCGTTACGGCGAGACGCGCGAAGGTATCTTCGCTAATATTCGCCGTTATACCGATATCGGCTTCGTACCGCCACATATAGCGAGGCGTCCCGTCGCCGGTTACACCGCCTTTAGGGTCGGTCGTCGCCGCTCCCGAACCGTCGTTACCGTCGCCCCTCAGCGACGTGTACCAATGACCGTCGATAACGATATCGGCGGCCGATGCCACCGACACAAAAACAATGAACGTTACAATCGTAACCGCGATTCTCGAAAACATTAAAACCCCTTTTATAGACGCTCCTTTAAAGCTTCCTTAAAAGCCCCGTACGCTTCATCGTCGTAAAGGACGAACGTTATTTCCAACAAACGTACGACGTCCCGGGCTTCGAGATAATCCAACACCGTTGTCAACATCGCTTCCGCCGAATCGCCGTAAGGCATCTTCCCGACGCCCGTCCCCATCGCCGGCAGCGCGATACGCTTCAAACCTATCTCTTCCGCGCTGGTCAAGGCGCTCTTCGTAGCTTTCGATATAAGGTCAACACTCGCGTTCCCGTCGCGGTCGAGTACGACCGCGTGGATTACAAACTTAGCCGGCAGGAGTCCGGCCCGAGTCCGCGCCGCGTCGCCCGGTTCCATCGGCGCGTAATCGTCGCATTCGCGTTGTATCGTGGAGCCGCCTTTCTTGGCGATAGCGCCGGCGACGCCCGCGCCCAGAACAAGGTTCACGTTCGCCGGGTTGACGATAGCATCCACTTTCGCGTTGGTTATATCGCCCTTCTCGAGCCCGATTACGGTTTCGCCAATCTCGATTATAGGTTCCCTATCCATCGGGGAATTGCCCTTCCGATTCTCCTTCGGACCCTATTTACGGCAACAGCCGGACTATAGGGCCGGCTTGTTTCTTAATATAATACTCGAAATCGGAGCCGGTGTCAACCGAATTCGCTCGTTTCCAATATGACAGGTTCCCGTTCAACCGGCCGTATCATTAAGCGGTAAAAAAGGTCAATCGAAAGCAAGTTCCATGAATACGGCGCCTTCGACAGGGTTATAGCGATACGGTTCACACTCCATGAAGCCCCGGGAACGGTACAAAGTTATAGCTTCTACCATTGACGGGACCGTATCCAACATCATCTTTTCGTAACCGAGTCTCTTCGCCTGGTCTATAACCTCGACCATGAGGGCTTTGCCAACGCCCTTTACCCGGAACTCGGGCCGCACGTACAACCGTTTCATCTCGCAGACGCCTTCGCCGAACTTCCTCAAGGCGACGCACCCGGCGACCACGGAATCGTAATACGCGAGCAGCAAACAACCGTCCGGCGGCGCGTATTCGCCCGGCAACTCGGCGAACTCCCGCTCGTAGTTCTGGAAGTCCAGGTCGAAGCCAAGGGACTCGACGTACTCGGTAAAGAGTTCCCGGACTTCCCCGAGCTGTTCCGGGCCGTGAGCTTCTTTTACCTCGATATCTTCGAACATTCCGGAAATACTACCTGCACCGACCGGGGACAGCGCAAACTAGTCCCTTTCGTCCTGGGGCTTGTCGGTTTTCTCCTCTCCGTTACCGTCCTTCGTAACCTTTTTACCGTACGCCCTCATCATATGCCACTCGCCGCAGTGGGGACACCGCTCGTACCGCTTCCACATCAGGTTCACCGCCAGAAAAACAGGCTTGTCGTATTCTTTACCGCAGTCGGGGCATACGTCGGTCCCATAGAGCCAACGTCCGAGCTTGAACGACCCTATGGCGAAACGGGTGAGCATCAATAAGATACCGACCGCGAACACCAATAAGTATATCGATAAAATAATGGCCCACGCCGTTTTACCGAAGTTGAAGATATCTATCCAAGCCAGGTAAATCGGGAAGTTCGCGGCGTAATGAAGCGCCATCGCGCCCAACATCCCAACGGCGATATTCCTTCGCATATATTTCAACATAACCGCGGCGAAGGCGCCGTGGGCGATGCACACGATAAAACGCTCGTTTAGAAAGCCTAAATAATCATACCAGGGGTAATCGACGAAACCGGGGCTGGTGAACACGCGTTCGGCTATCATCCATATTTCGCCTATTCCGAAGCCCAGACCTATCGCCATCGCTATTCTTACGAAGTTCTTGTCGGTAATCTGCTTTCTGAACCAGGGTAGGAGTAGGAGTACCCACTTCGCCGGCTCCTCGGTTAGCGGCGCGTAGAACATGGTCAGGAATACGAACACGCCCGACTCGGGGTCCATCGCCGTCTCGAACCAACCGTGAAAAGGCAAGCGCACCAGGTAGAACGCGACCCAGTACATCGGGACGTAGAAAAGTATCGCCGTCGTTACCGCCGCATATTCGCCTTTCCGGGCCCGCCAATAGACGAACCCTCCGATTAAACCGGCGCTGAACAACGTCGTAACTACCGCAATTATGAATATACCGGGCATTAGCGTCCCTCCCGTCCGCCGGGTAGACGATCTCCATAGGTAAGCCTACCGAATCGTATTCAGGTTCGTCCGGTATCGAAGCTAACCCCTCGGCGCCCCCGACCGCAGCGACCGCTGCCGCCAAGGCGTCCACTATATCGTCGCGACCTACATCCCGACGGGCATCCGTCTACGCCGACGACCTTCACTTCGCTCTCGCAGTCATTTCTACGAGCCAATGGTGGAGCGGCAACATCTCCTTGACCCTGTTGAAACAGTATTCGATTATACCCGGCTCGTAAAACTCGTTCGGGACCGGCGTCTCTATGCTCGCGTGAAGGTCGTCGTTGAGCAGCAACTCCGCGTTTTCGTGACCCGGGTCGTATCCCTTTGGCGTCCTCTTATAGCGTTTCTTTCCGATTTCATAACCCTTACGAGAGACTTTTCCCAAACCTTTAACCAGCGCCGGGCCGTGAACCGGACGGACGACCGACTTCCTATACTCTTCCAGTAAATGCTTCGGGAAGATATAAACCCCTGCACCCAGGAACAAACCGGGCGGCTCCAGGTGAAAGTAAAAACCCGAGTTCTCCATCCTCGGGCCGGCGCCCTCCCAGAACCATAACCCCAGGTGGGTTTTGTACGGGCTTTTATCCTTGCTGAAGCGCGTGTCGCGGTAGATGCGGAAGATAGATTTGTTCACCCTCGGGTCCGCGACGACGTCCGGCGCGATTTCGCTTAACCGCTCGCCCATCGCGGCCACAAACGCACGGGCCGGCGCCATAACGTAATCCTCGAAGTCGGCCTTATGCTTCTCGAACCAGACCTTGTCGTTGTTCTTCGCCAGCCCCTCGAAGAACTTTACGCATTCTCTAGGAAAGCCGCTGAAAACTTCGCCGTTTAACATTTTCTCCTCGAACATCTCCTATTTATACCCGCCGTCCGGGTTATTTCTACCCGGCGTCCGGGTTACTCATACCCGGCGTCCGGGTTACTTATACCCGGCGTCCGGGTTACTTATACCCGGCGTCCGGGTTACTTATACCCGGCGT
>CBDUXC010000029.1:0-10725 GCA_965371065.1 uncultured bacterium | reverse complement strand
TTGAAGCATCTAAAGGGAGCAAGCTGATTGTTGATACCGGATACAATAAGGAAGCCCCGTCCGGGGCGTCGTATTTGCCGGGGGCGGGATTCGAACCCGCACGGACCTAAGGGTCCAGCGGATTTTAAGTCCGCTACGTCTACCAGTTCCGTCACCCCGGCTGTCTCGTCGACGGCGTTATGATAGCCGACCGGCCGTGTTCTGTCAAGGCCGTTCGTCCGGGCGTGAATAACAATCGAAGGGAGAAAACGCCGGTTCTTAGGAGTTGGGCGGTGTCGCCGGAAATAAGCCGCGAATAAGCGTCTTTTGAACCTTCCACCACCGCCGCCGGGCTGTATTGTTCGGCGGCCAGTAGAGCGCGGGCTTCCGTCCGGCCCGAGATTCCCTGCGATATACGTTGAATACAGTGAATACGTTGTTTGAATTTTTATTGGTCGAATACGTTATATCGATTGAATAAATATGTAAAATAGGTTGACACGTTACCTATAGCAGCTTATAATATTGTGAAAGAGAGAGTGCGTAGGAGAGGACGCGACATACGGAAATATATCCAGGGATTAATAACAAGGAGGGCAATCGTGAGAAAGACTCTTATATTGATTGGATACCTACTTTACGCCGTTGCCGCGCTCCCCGACGGATACCCCGCCCTCGTCAGTATTGATAACTCGGGTTTCGAAGATTACAGCGGTACCGCGTTCACCGATTGGACCGCCGTCGGAATAACGGGCGACCCGAAGCTCGAAGAGTTTGATACCTGGATGGGCTACGGCGCGTTGCTAATAGACGAAGGTACGGCAGGTGACCATTACTTAAAAACGACCTTCGCCCACTCCGTTCTGGAAGAAGACCGCAACTACCTCTTATCTATCAAGATCGAAACGATTTACCCCGACGACTATACACCGGCGGGCGGTACCGCCGTCCAGATATGGGAAAAGAACGGTGATAGGCTCGCGTCCACGACGGCCATAAAGGAAACGTCCGAATGGTCCTATTATTTCGTACCGTTCACCGCCGAACTCTCGTCCGGGGACTACGAAATTCGGGTCGGTCTGTTTAACGCCAAGGGAAAAGCCAGATTCGACGAAATCCGCCTTTTACGGTATTACGGGGCGCTTTATAACCCCGACTTCGAAGCGCTGGACGTAGGCTCCGTTATGGGTTGGTCGGCCGCAGGCGGCGCTTCCGTGTCGATAGCGCCGGTAAAACTAACCGGGGAAACCACCGTTAAAATAACCTCCGACGGACCCGGTTACATTATGCAGGACGTACCCCTTTCGACCGACTGGTCGCCGGGAAGCATTCACGGGTACCGCGAATACGAGCTTTCGACCTGGTTCAAACCTATAACCGACGACGAATCGCAATTGAAAGTTGAACACACGGGTTTTTCGAAATCCGAGAACTTCAGCGCCGGGCTTAATAAATGGGGGAAAGCGGCGATGAGGTTTTTCGCGAACGCAGATACCGGCACGGCGACCGTCAAACTCGGCGTCTATTCCCAGTCCAACGGCCGGGAAATGTACTTCGACGGCGCGGCGCTCAAACCCCTTGTCATAAGCGACGGCGCTTTCGACACCCAATTAGGTTCCCCGTACCCGTGGACTAAAAACGAGGAGACCGGCGGAAGCGTTTCGATAATCGGCGGCCAGACGCCCTATCTCCGGATAACCGCCACAACGGCCGGCGACAACCGCGCCGACCAGGAGACCGTCCTGATGAAGGGGTGGTCGTACCGGGTCACGGGTAGGTTCAACACGACCGGCGTAACGCCCGCGCCGGAGACGGACGGCGGCGCGTTCGTAAGAGTAAAGGGAGACGGCGAAGTTCTGTGTGAAATCGAACTTCCCGACTCGACTACCGGTTGGACCGACATGGAAGCGTACTTCACGGTCCCGCCTGTACTGTTGGACGAAGCCGACGCCGTAGACGGAATAATTACGCTATCTCTGTACGATGCTACCGGTACGGCCGACTTCGACGGCTTCGACTCCGAACCCGTATTATTAGAGGGGGAACAGGAGTACGCAACCGTCGTCCCTCAGCCGAGGTTCGTTACGCGCGACGGGTTCAATACGATACCGATATCCGAAAGCGAAGGTTGGGTGGTACGTTACCCCTACCAGATGTTGATGCCGAACGAGTGGAAGACCGCCGCCGAACGCTTCAAGGAAGAACTAATGACCGAGTTCGACGTCGCACTCCCCTCGCCCGTAGTTTACACCACGCAACTGCCGGATGAAAAAGTCATCGTAATCGGCGACGCCGACGGGAGCAACCAGACGTTCCTCGACCTCCTCGACGATCTGGGCGGCGTGAGCGCAACGGCCATGGAGAACCTCGAAGGGTACGAACTGATAATTAACGAAGACTTAGTCGTCGTCGCGGCGTCCGAACCGGCCGGCGCCCAGTACGGTCTGGAAACCTTACTCCAGTACCTGAAGGAGATACCGACCCGGAAAGACCAGGAAGACGTCGACCCCTACGCCAACCGCTACGCCCGGGTCCCCTGCGGTCGTATAATAGACTGGCCCGATTACGAATGGCGGGCGGCGAACATCCAGTGGTTCCGGACGGAACCTTTCCGGCTCGAAGCGGCCCCGCCGGGTTCGTCGAATTATAGGTTAATCCACCACGACACCGGCGCAAACTCGGTGGAAACCGACGGCAAGCTCTTGATGGCGTATATGGACCACATAAAGTTCTTGGCTTCTATCAAGATAAACCGGCTTTACGTAGAGACTGGTTATTACTTACTGGATACGACGGCGCCTACGCCCGGAGACCTCGGTTTGGTCGATGATTTCGCAGAGTACCGGCTAGAGTTGGAAGGCTACGGTTTCCCGTACCCCGCACCGCCAGGGGGTTACAAAGCCTATCATTACATCGCGGCTATGTTCAACATGGCGAGGGGTTACCATATCGAACCGATACCCAGCGCCGGCGGGAATCACCACGCCCAGAGCCAGGGCAGGCTCGAGTACTTCCCGACGGCCGTCGAGGGGCAGTACATAGGGCTCGACTTCGTAGTAGAAGCATTCGGTTCCATCGGGCCCCAGAAGTACGAAGAAGGGAACGTATACTTATCGCAACCGTATATCCTCGCCGGCGACTTCGTAATAAAAACGCCCGACGGCCAAGAGTTCCAGGACGTCGAAGAGGGGATATGGATGCGGTCAAACATCGTAGTAGAAGGCTTCGTCGACGAGGACTGGGTCGAATTAACCGAAGGCGCGCACTACGAACTTGATTACGTCGAGATAGCTTTCGATAAAAGCTACGAATACCCGTGGGGTTGGCACTTAAGGGGTCCGCCGTTCGAAGGCGATTATAAAAACGCACGGATAAGGTCAAAAACTTATGAGGGTCCCGTGCGTTTATATTACAACCACGTATTCCTCAGTGGCGGCGAACGGCGTTACAATATTTCGCCGTGCGCCGTCGAGTACAAGGTGTATATTGAAAACCTCTTCGACAAAATATTCGAGCACCTGCGCCCGATAAACTACGTGTTCATCGGTATGGGCGAAATTTTCTACTCGTACTGCGACGGACGGTCCCGGGACTACGACTTCGACGACGGCAACGATTGGGGTTTGAGTTCTCATGGATTATACAACGCCGAGCTTTACCTCATGAGCGTGTGGTTCAACTACGACACGATCCAGGCCAAAGCGACCGACTATGGGAATCCGACGCCGGTCCGCGTTACGCTGTGGGACGACCCGGTATGCCGGACCCACGACTGGATAAAGAACCACCCCCTGACCGAAAAGAACGACGGCGCCTGGGGCGGCGGCGGCGGCGACATATCCGCGCCTGTGAGGAATCACCCCTATTCCAATGAATACGACGCGGCGATAAAATACCTACCGGACGACACGATTATCGAAGCTTGGAACTTCTCCGTCGAGCAACTCTACGACGAAGACGACGTGGTGTATTACACGGATGAAGAAACCGAGACACTCAAATTCGACCTGGACCAGACCTGGTGGACGAAGTACAGGTACATAAGAGAAATAATAAGGGGCGACTACTACGACTGCGCCGAAGTGGAAGCTAAGGATGACGAAGACCATCATACCCGGCAGTACGACGTTGTCTTCCGGACCAGCCATTACGGGCACTATCAAGGACCGCGGTACGGGTGTTACGACCTGTATCAAAAGGGGGACCTTCCCATCTTCTACCACCACAACTCGTTAAAAACCGGCCTCACCGTGGCCGTAGAGTTCGACGTCAACCCAACGCCCCTGGGCGGAAACCCGACCAGAGAATCCAAGAAGAGGACCGAGGGCTCGTACTACGGCGTCCCGTGGAAGCAGTACTACGAAATATTCGATGAGGACCGCCCCGGCGCAGACGAGTACCAGTGGGAGTACGGCTGGCGGGACCTCTACGACCGCTTCGATTACCCCGGCAACTGGGGCCCGTCGGACGACGTGGACGCCACGTTCTACCTCCGGTACTACAGCGCCTGCCGGCACGCCCGGCCCGGGAATAAAGAGGGCGACGACGTGTTCCCGGACCCGGAACCGGTCTGGTTCTTCCAGAACCACCCCAACTCCCGCCAGGGCGGGGGAGGCGGCGGGAAGGCCTGGTTCGACCTTGGTATATTCGGAGAAGATGGTAACCGCCTTCTTTTTCTAAACGAAGGTAACAACCAGGGTTTTGAAAAAACGCCTGACCCCGAAATATATTGGACATTAAATGAAGAAGGCGAAGGAACTTTAACTTCAACCGGGTCCGGAGTATGCGAAATACACTATCCTTACCCCGACCCGTCCTACCACTCGTACCGGGCCGAAAAGATGGACACGCCGACCGAGAACGTCCGGCTCAAGTTATCGCACGATACTATCGAAGACATAACGGACCCGTTAGAATATCCGGATTATACGCCCGGCGGTAAATTTATCGTAGGCGGGCGCCTGCGGACCAAGTACGTGGACTGCCTCCGCCTGGTCCCGAGCTGGCAGTGGTTCGCCTGCGCCCGGCGGGTCGAGAAGGATTTCCCCTACCAGGAGCACGAGGGCCACGGCCGGGTCCTCGGGATGGTCAACGAGACGATGAACCTCAAACCGTTTCCGTACTGCGACTCTACGCGCGTACAGTGGAAGTACCGGGTAGCGGACCTGACCTGCGCCGAGTGGAGTTGGACCTCTACCAAGCCTATGGTCTACGACGACCCGGACACTACCGACGTGAAGCAGCGCGAGGACCTCCTCGAGACGCCGCTCCTCAGGACCCTGTGGTACCGGCCGTTCTTCGTGCTGGAGTCCGGGACCGTACGCCACGAGAAGAAGTACGTTAATGAAGAACCATAACCTAAAGGGGGTTGGCGTAATGAAAACGTTGATAATCGTTTTATTGACGGGCGTATTCGCGACCCAAGCGGCAGCCGCGAACATCTACCGGGTTGACGAAAACGGGGATGTAATAGAAGGGCCGATATATTTCTATGTTCACGACAGGGACGCCGACAGTAATTTACGCGTTTCGGACCTGGGGTACATATACTTCGCCGACTACGGCGGTATAGACTGCTTCGACGGCGGATTAAATTTCATAAACCACGCCGGTTTCGCTACATCTCACGCGTGTTTGGGGATAGATAACGTAAGGAACAAGGTAATGTCGGAGGATACCATAAGTATCTTTTCGCCTACGCTGGTTCTGGAAAACCAGTTCGAGGTATTGAGTTACGTATCCTTCATGACGGTCGACGACCAGGAAGGTACTGTCTGGTACACGCATTACGGTCACCCGGGAGACGACGGTTTATTCAAATGCTCAATGACCGGCGACCCGATATACTACTTCGCCGACACCGCCGAACTTAGCCTTTCGAGTGTAGCCCCGAACGGTACGTTCTGGTTAGAGTACGTAAACACCTACGAATACGCCGTACGTAAAAGGAACCGAAACGGTAATATCATAGCCGACTCGGGGCCGGGGTCGCTGGTAGCGCCCGACGATATGGAGATGTACTTCGCCGACGGTTCTTGCTGGACGACGTCGCGGTATCACGCGTCGGCTGTTTATAAAATCAACTCGGCCGGTTCTATCGTTTACGAGAACTTTACCGACTTCGACCGGCCGTACGCGATCGACGTGAACCAGAACGACGGGTCCGTCTGGATCGCCGACACCTACAACTACCAGCTTGTACACCTCGACGCCAACGGCGAGGAGCTGCTGCGCAAGGACTGGAACTACGTCCTCGTCGAGGTCGCCGTGGACCACGCCGACAACACGCTCATAGTCGTGGACGACACCGCCGCCATAGAGATAACGCCAAGCTCGCTGGGACGGATAAAGGCCGGGTTCGCGGAGTAATAATAATAAGGCTATATCGTCGAAACGCCGCTCCTGAAAAACTTCTGGTACCGGCCGTTCTTCGCGCTGGAGTCCGGGACCGTACGCCACGAGAAGAAGGCGGAAGTTAATTAACAGCAATAAAAACTAGGGGGTAATAAATATGAAAGCGATAATAGCCATATTAATAATATTAGTAAATACGGAAGGCGCCTACGGAGTCGCCTTCAACATATGCCGTATAGACGAATCGGGTACGATAATTAACGGGCCCGTTGACTTGAACTCGCAAACTAGCGTAATCTGTAAAGTTTCCGAGTTGGGATATATATATACTTATGATGAATCTTATTTAAGGTGCTTCGACCCCGACCTGAACGAGATAAACTCGGTAAACCAAGGATACGGGATAATATCCTTCGATATAGACGACGTAAGGAACGAGGTAATAACCGATACGACCGTAAAGAGGTTCGACGCTACTTTAGGTTTAATTGACGAGTTCGACGTACCGGGTTACCTGTACTGGCTAACAGTAGATAATTCCGACGGCTCGATCTGGTATTCGACAGGTACCCCCGGGGAGTACTCAATATACAAAGTTACCCGCGACGGGGATTTAGTGTATTACTTCCCAGACGAAGTATATCGCGGTTTTACCGAAGTTTCGCCGGACGGTTATTTCTGGGGTTACGAGTCAGTTTATTCGGTCGGTCTGCGGCTTTGGGATACGGAGGGTAATATCCACGCGGAAGCCGCGGTCGAATGCGGATGGTATCTGGAAATTTACTTTAACGATAGTTCGTGCTGGTTCCTCACCGATAATCCCGAAGGGATAGGGAAAGTAAACTCGTCCGGCAGCGTGGTTTATAACAACCCCACCGACTTCGACCGCCCCCACGACTTGGCGGTAGACCAGGACGACGGGTCGGTATGGATAGCCGATACGTATAACTACGATATCGTCCACCTCGACCAGAGCGGTACCGAACTCCTGCGCGCCGATTGGGACTGGGTTGCCCGCGCTATCGCCGTGGACCCCGCCGACGGTACCGTTATCGTCGTGTCCTCCCTCGGCGACGTTACCGTAGAACCAACTTCCGTCGGCAGGATAAAAGCCCTGTTCAAGTAATAACGGACGGCCGCGTCCTCGGGGCCATCAACGAGATGATGACCAACCACCCGTTCCCGTCGACGGACCCCAGTAGTTTCCTCTGGAAGGAGCACGTGTCCGATATCTCGGCCTCCGAGTGGGGTTGGACCTCAAAGAAACCCATGGTCTACGACGACCCGGATACCGGAGACGTGAAGGACCGTGAGGACGTCTGGAAGACGCCGCTATTGAAGAACTTCTGGTACCGTCCGGTCTTCGTCTTCGAGGCCGAAACGGTGCGCCACGAGAAGAAGGCGGAAGTTAATTAAAAAAGAGGGGGTAATAGGTATGAAAGCGATAATATCCTTATTAATATTAATAACCGCCGTAAATCCGGTCGCCGCTTACCGGGCGGCGTTCAACATATGCCGGATAGACGAGACGGGTGTAATAATAGGCGGCCCTGTGGAACTGGATTCGCAAGCTGGGGTAATATGTAAAGTATCGGAAGCCGGGTACGTTTACACCTACGACGAGTACGATTTCAGGTGTTTTGACTCAAGCTTTAACCTGATTAACTCAGTCGATACTTACGGCCCCTACGAAGTTTTCGGTATAGATAACGTAAGGAACGAGATAATAGCCAAGGGTTTAACTAGTACTATAATGCGATACAATCCTACCCTGGATTTGCTAGAAGAAATTAACATACCAACTAGTTTACATCGGCTGACGGTTGACCCTTCCGATGGATATATCTGGTACACATCCGGTCACCAAGATGAAGAAGGTTTGTATAAAGTCACGCGCGAAGGGGATTTAACGTATTATTTCCCGGACGGTTTTAACGGTTGTTTAACAACGGTATCTCCTCAAGGTTCTTTTTGGGTCTCCGACATAGCTCCGAGTTACCATGAAGGTATCCGGTTAATGGAATCCGACGGCGGGATAACTACTGAAGCAGACGTTAAATTGCGTTATGTTATCGATATGTACTTCGGCGACGAATCCTGCTGGTTCATAAGCAACGACCCTATAGGTATCAGTAAAGTAAACTCGTCCGGCAGCGTGGTTTATAACAACCCCACCGACTTCAACCGCCCCCACGATCTAGCGGTAGACCAGGACGACGGGTCGGTATGGATAGCCGATACCTATAATTACTACATAGTCCACCTAGACCAGAACGGGACCGAACTCCTGCGCGCCGATTGGGACTGGGTCGCCCGCGCTATCGCCGTGGACCCCGCCGACGGCACCGTTATCGTCGTGTCCTCCCTCGGCGACGTCTACGTAGAACCGACTTCCATCGGCAGGATAAAGGCGTTGTTCAGGTAATAACGCGCGGCCGGGTCCGCACGGTGTTGGCCGACACGCTTCCGATGGTGGCGCCGTGGCAGTGGTTCGTCTGTGCGCGGGAACTGGAAAAAGGCGCCAACCATCCTTACGACCCGGAAGAAGGCGACGGCCGCGTCCTCGGGGCCATCAACGAGATGATGACCAAACACCCGTTCCCGTCGACGGACCCCAGCAGTTTCCTCTGGAAGGAACACGTGTCCGACATCTCGGCCTCCGAGTGGGGCTGGACCTCGAGGAAACCCATGGTCTACGACGACCCGGATACCGGAGACGTGAAGGACCGGGAGGACGTCTGGAAGACGCCGCTCCTGAAAAACTTCTGGTACCGTCCGGTCTTTGTCTTCGAGGCCGAGACGGTCCGCCACGAGAAGAAGGCGGAAGTTAATTAAAAAAGAGGGGGTAATAATTATGAAAGCGTCAATAATCCTTTTAGCGGCGATAATACCCGTGAGCTTATACGGAGCCGGTTATAATATATGCCGGATAGATGAGACGGGCACGATAATAGACGGCCCCGTATATTACGAATCTGCAGACCCGGGGCATGTTTTTGGTATCCTCTGTAAGGTTTCTGACCTGGGTTATATATATACTTACGACGATTCGTATGTAAGATGCTTCAACCAGAGCTTACAGGAGGTAGGTGTAGCTTACGGGACCGGTTCGTACGGGTGCTTCGCTTTAGATAACGCCAGAGACGAGGTTTTAATTGATTATGATACGATAAGGAGATATAACGCTACGTTAAGCGAGTACGAATCGATACCAGTTCCGGGTGTTACCTATGCCTTTACCGTAGACGAATACGACGGCGCTATGTGGTGGTATCCTTATACTGGCGACGACGAAGCAAAGGGACTGTATAAATTCGCGCGTGACGGTACGTTAATATATTTTTTCCCCGAGTATGAAGGTTATACCGGGTATACACGCGTTTCTTCAAACGGGCGGTTCTGGACGAAAATACCTAACGGTAGCGCGCTGATTAACAGGGACGGGTCACTACAAAGTACGGGACCTTCCGTAGGATATTGGAAGGTTATGTACTTAGGAGACGAATCCTGTTGGTCTTACGCGTGGTACTACGAAAGCGATTCCGAGAGTTTTATCGCTAAACTTAATTCGTCCGGGGTACTAGTATATTATAACACAACCGATTTCAACCGGCCCCACAGTTTAGACGTTAACCAAAGCGACGGCTCGGTCTGGATAGCCGATACTTACAACTACGATATCGTCCACCTCGACCAGAGCGGTACCGAACTCCTGCGCGCCGATTGGGATTGGGTCGCCCGCGCCATTGCCGTGGACCCTGCTGACGGTACGGTTATCGTCGTGTCCTCCCTCGGTGACGTCTCTGTCGAACCGACTTCCGTCGGCAGGATAAAAGCCCTGTTCAAGTAATAACGGGCGGCCGGGTCCGCACGGTGTTGGCCGACACGTTGCCGATGGTGGCGCCGTGGCAGTGGTTCGTCTGCGCCCGGGAGCTTGAAAAAGGCGCCAACCATCCTTACGACCCGGACGAAGGCGACGGACGCGTTCTCGGAGCCATCAACGAAATGATGACCAACCACCCGTTCCCGTCGACGGACCCCAACAGTTTCGGCTGGAAGGAGCACGTGTCCGACATCTCGGCCTCCGAGTGGGGATGGACCTCAAAGAAACCCATGGTCTACGACGACCCTGATACCGGAGACGTGAAGGACCGGGAGGACGTCTGGAAGACGCCGCTCCTGAAGAACTTCTGGTACCGGCCGGTCTTCGTCTTCGAGGCCGAGACGGTCCGGCACGAGAAGAAGGCCGAAGTTAATTAACAGCAATAAAACCGAGGGGGTAATACGTATGAAAGCGAAGATAATACTGCTAACGGTTGTGATTACATCCGTAAACGCGTATGCCATTAACAACCTCTGGCGCCTCGACGAAGGTGGAGCCGTGATAAACGG
>CBDUXC010000028.1:0-10981 GCA_965371065.1 uncultured bacterium | reverse complement strand
TCGAAACCTTCGTCATCGGGAAATCGAACCAATTCTGCGCGGCCGCCGCGCAGGCCGTCGCCGAAAACCCCGGGAACCGATACAACCCCCTGTTTATATATGGGAGCGTTGGACTGGGTAAAACGCACCTTATGCAGGCGATAAGCCACCGCTTAATTAAGAAAGACAAGAGAATAAGTTTTTCCTATCTATCCGCCGATCAGTTTATGAACGAGATGATAAATGCGATAAAGAACAACCGGTCGGATGCTTTCCGAAAAAAATACCGGACGGCTGACATCCTATTAGTAGACGACATCCAGTACATAGCCGGGAAAGAGGGAACACAAGAGGAGTTCTTCCATACTTTCAACGCTGTCTTCGAGGCAGGGAAACAAATCGTAATTTCCAGCGACCGCGCGCCAAAGGATCTGGCACGGATCGAGGAACGGCTTCGAAACAGATTCGAGTGGGGGCTTATCGCTGATATCCAAGCACCCGATTATGAAACAAGGATGGCAATAATCGGTAAGAAGGCGGAAACGCTCGGCTTGGATTTACCGAGGGATATCATCGACGTTATCGCCACAAGGATAACTACCAACATAAGAGCAATAGAAGGGGCACTAAGTAAGCTCGAAGCCCTTGTCTCCCTAACGGGTGGCTCGCTAACGGCAGAGATAGTAAACAAGGTTCTTACGGAATTTATACCTGAAGACTCGCGCCAACCTACATCCATAGAAAAGATACAGGAGCTCGTCGCGAACTACTACGATATATCAAAAAGAGACCTAGTCTCGAAATCGAGAAGGGCCTACTTAGCACATGCACGCCAGATAGCTATGTACTTATGTAGGACCTACGGTAACTGTATCCTGGCGGATATCGGGGCAGCTTTCGGCAACAGGGACCATTCAACAGTACTCCATGCGATGAAAAAAATAGAGGAAGGCATTAAAGCAGACAATGGAAAAACGGCCTTGGAGGTTAAAGACCTAGCAAGTAAAATAGAGCTATTCAGCTAATGTTGGAACCGTGTTTACAAGACGTCTATAAAACCCACTTTTGAACAAATCACGAGTTACCAACCAAAGATATCCAAAAAATACAAATGATATCCATAGTTAGATCAACAACTTCTAAACATATCAACACACGCACTATCCGGAGTTCCACATACAAATGATACTAGCTATGAGTGGAACTACATCATACATGCTGTAATATACACACGATAAACACCGTTTACCCACAGCCTTTTACCATATCAACATCCCTTATTATATCTATATGTTATATAATAATAGATATACAAATATTGAATAAAGAATCGAGGTATTTTTTGGAAAGCAGCTATGATCTAATAGTTATAGGTGGTGGGCACGCCGGGTTGGAGGCTACGATAGCCGGAGCGAGGATGGGGTTGGATACTCTATTGGTAACTGACCAAGTAAGCAATATATGTTTGATGTCGTGTAATCCCGCAGTTGGCGGTATAGGTAAAGGCCATTTAGTCAAGGAGCTTACGGGTCTTGGCGGAGCGATGGGGCTTTTGGCGGATGGTGCGGCGATAATGGGAAAAATTTTGAACGCGAGTAAAGGCCCAGCTGTTAGAGGGACAAGGTTGCAATGTGAGAGAAGTATGTATAGAAAATTAGCGGGCGAATTACTGAATAGTGTCGTAGAAGTTGATATATTGGAAGCTGAAGTGGAAGGTATATCGGTAAGTGACGGCAAGGTGGAGGGTATATTCTTGGAGCGTGGTTTAGTTGAAACTGAGAAAGTAGCGCTGTGCACCGGGACGTTTATGGACGCTATATTACATTATGGGATGAGGACCGAGGTCGGAGGCAGAGCCGGCGGAAGCTCTACAGCGGGCGTACCTTCGTCTTTGAGGAGTATTGGCTTTGAGTTAGGCAGGTTGAAGACAGGGACACCGCCAAGGGTGAAGCGTTCTACCGTGGATAAGGATAAGTGCGACGAGCAATTAGGCGACGAACCCTGTCCCGGGTTCTATTCGGACGTGCTTAACGTGGACCAGGTGCCGTGCTACGTTACTTATACGAACGAAAGAACAAAGGAAATTATTAAGGACGGATTGAGCCGTTCGCCTCTTTTCACAGGGCGCATAAAGGGGATGGGACCGAAGTACTGCCCGTCGATTGAGGATAAGATGGTAAGGTTCGGCAACAAGGAAAGGCATCAGGTGTTTATAGAACCCGAGGGGCGCGATGTTGATGAGATGTATTTAAGCGGTTTGGCCACCAGCTTGCCCGAGGACGTACAGGAAGCGTTTTTAGCTACTATCCCGGGCCTCGAGGAGGCCGAGATAACTCAATACGGTTATGCAGTCGAATACGACTATGTTAAACCCTACCAAATAAACCGTACTATGGAATCGAAGTTGGTGAAAGGGCTATACTTAGCGGGTCAGATAAACGGTACGTCCGGTTACGAAGAAGCGGCCTGTCAGGGTCTTATAGCCGGTATAAACGCTGCTCTGAGCGCGAAGGGTGAAGAACCTTTCGTCCCAAGGCGCGACGAGGGATATATCGGGGTACTTATTGACGATTTGGTTACCCGGGACCACAGCGAGCCCTACCGCATCTTTACATCCAGGGCGGAACATAGGGTTTTGCTCAGAGAGGACAACGCCGACGACCGATTTATGGAATACGGTTACAGGTTCGGTCTCGTGGATGAGGGAAGGTTTAACGAGTGCGCGTACATACGTCGTGTGACCGATGAAATATTGGATAAGTTAGGTAAGACTCCGGACCCCGACGGTTCGGGTAAGGCCCTATTAGAAGTACTTCGACGTCCGTCCACGGACATCTACACATTAATGAGTCTATTGGACGGCACTGACGAGTACCCCGCGAAAGCTATCGAGAAAGCCGAGATAGAAGTGAAGTATTCCGGCTACGCTGAGAAGCTGCGGAAAGAGCTCGAGACGTTGTCTACTTACGAAAGTATTAGTTTACCTGCG
The DNA here is from genome assembly GCA_965371065.1 of uncultured bacterium. Taxonomy (GTDB): domain Bacteria; phylum RBG-13-66-14; class B26-G2; order WVWN01. The sequence goes on along the minus strand of CBDUXC010000028.1, from coordinate 8,013 downwards.
GATATTGACTATGGTAATATTGAGGGCGTATCTAACGAGGCCAGGGCTTCGTTGGAGCGCGTGCGGCCGTGTACGATAAGCGAAGCCAGGCGGTTACAGGGCGTAAACCCGTCGGACTTACTAATCCTTATTAAGAGGGCCCGCGGTCATTGATATGGAAACCTATGTAAAGAACGACAGGGTAACCGGTACTATTTCCAAGTATTTGGCGGGGTATTTACCCGGCAAGTATAAAAATTCGTTAGAGTATTTTGACGCTCTTTTCGAGCTCCATAATCAGTATAGGGAGTCGGGTAGGCTTTCGGCGCCGATGACGCCGGCGGAGTTCGCCGAAGAGTTCATATTAGATGCGTGGGCCGGGCTGGAACGGATACATATACCTGCTGGCGCGACGGTCGCGGACGTGGGGAGCGGCGGCGGCTACCCCGGCGTACCGTGGTCCATATTACGACCCGATTTGAGAGTAACTTTAATAGAAGCGAATTTGCGTAAGGCCGAGTACCTGAAATACATTGTACGCGAGCTGGGGTTGGCGGAAGTTGGAGTTAAAAACACCAGGGCGGAACACTTAGACGAACGTTTCGACGTCGTTACTGCGAAAGGCCTTGGGATCGAGGCGCTGCCGGTATTGGCCCGGTTAATAAGGCCGGACGGACGTGTAGCGGTTTTCGCTTTGGGCGGTGTTGATTTACCTCGGGCAAAAGGCGGATTGGTGTTGGAAGAAGAGGTAATATACGTTTTGCCATACAGGGGAACTGAAAGAGCGGTAGCAGTCTACGTGTTGGGCGATGTTTCACGTGAAACATCGCCGGCGGAACTGAAGGGCTAAAAGGCGGTCGATTTGCCCGGAACGGTTTTCGTAGTAGTCAATCAGAAAGGCGGCGTAGGAAAGACAACTACGGCGGTCAACCTGGCCGCCGGGTTGGCCGTCGCTGAGAAGCGTACGTTATTGGTAGATACTGACCCCCAGTCCAACGCTACCAGCGGGGTGGGGGTCGACAGCGACGGCGCGAACGGTTCGACGTACGAACTGATAGCGGGGACCGCTGATATCCTTGATATTATCATTGATACTAAAATCCCCCGCCTAGCCCTAGTCCCTTCGCGGCGGAACCTTACCGGCGCCGAAATTGAGTTAGTCAGCGTCCCGGGTAGGGAGATGCTTCTTAAAGAGGCTATTGCCCCCGTCGTACCTGAGTTCGATTACGTTATTATTGATTGCCCCCCGTCGTTAGGTTTATTAACCCTCAACGGCCTCGTGGCGGCCGACGAGGTGATTATTCCAATCCAATGCGAATATTATGCCCTCGAGGGCGTATCGGCTTTAGTCGAAACCCTCAACCTTGTCAAGGCCAGGCTGAATCCGTCTTTACGGATAGCGGGCGTACTTTTAACGATGTACGACACCCGCACGAACCTCGCGAAGCAGGTTGCCGACGAGGTTAAGAAACACTTTAGCGACAGGGTATATGAAACCGTAATCCCCCGGAACGTCCGCCTGAGCGAAGCGCCGTCTTTCGGGTTACCGGTTATGATGTACGACATCTCTTCCGCCGGTGCCCAGGCTTACGTGGACCTGACCGCGGAGGTACTGAAACGTGGCGCCGCGTAGGAAAGCTCTCGGGAAAGGTCTGGACGCGTTAATACCGCCTTCGGAAGGTCAACTATCGGCCCTCGAAATATCCATTGCTTCTTTGCAACCCAACCCGCTACAGCCCCGGGCGGAATTGGACGAAGCGGCGTTGGAGGAGTTGGCTTCTTCTATAAAGGAGAACGGTATACTCCAACCTATCCTCGTACGTCCGGTTGCGTCGGATGCATACCAAATCGTAGCGGGTCAACGGAGGGTCGAAGCCGCCCGACTTGCCGGTTTAGCCGCCATCCCCGCTTATATACGCGATATACCCAACGACAAGCTGTTGACGGTTGCGTTAATCGAGAACCTGCAACGGGAGGACATTAACCCTATAGAGGAAGCTGTCGCTTATAAATACCTGCACGAAGAAGAAGGGATGAGCCACGAGGCGATCGCTCGCGCAATAGGGAAACACCGGGCGACCGTTACCAACGCGTTAAGGCTGCTTAACCTCCCGGAAGCCGTAACCGAGATGTTGAGAAACGGCGAGATTACGCCGGGCCACGCACGGGCGCTGCTACCTCTCCAAAACCCGTCGCGGCAGTTCGCATTGGCGGAGCGTATAGTAAAGGAAGGGATGTCGGTCCGGCAGGTGGAGAATACAGTCAGTCCGGTTGCCCCCAAACGCAAAGCGAAGAAGCGCAAGCGGACGCCTTTCCGCGACGACCTCGAGAAACGGATAGCGGAAACCCTCGCGACCAAGGTGAAAGTTACAGGGACGAATAAAAACGGGAGTATTACCTTCTATTATTATAACGCCGACGACCTCGACCGACTACTGGACATTTTAGGCGTTAAAAGCTGATGAAACGTGTGTACGCGGTAGTTTCCGCCGGCGGTAAAACCGGCGGGCTTTTTACGCCGGCCCGCGATTTACCGGCTAATACTTGCTTCCCCCGTATAAAAGGCCTTTATTTCGGCGCTTATTCTAACCAATAGCGCCCCGTCGTCGGCGATATCTTCGGCTATTCCATTATATACTTCGCCCTTTTCGGTTATCTCTACTTCTTTGCCTAAAGTAACACATAATTTTTTATACTCTTCTATGATATGCTGCGGTCCCCCTTTCACAAATCCCAGGTTCTTCTCGAATAAGCTGCGAACCAGCAAGCCCGCTACTTCATTTCTGGATACATCGCGTCCGGTTTCGAGGTGTATCGACGTCGCTTTACCCTTAATCTCCAGGGGAAAATCGTCCTCCCGATGGTGAACGTTGATACCCGTACCTATAATATAAACTCCGGCAGTCGTTTTTTTAGATACTAAGGTCCCGGCGATTTTCCTTTCCCCGACTAAAACGTCGTTAGGCCACTTAACCTTCGCATACGATACGCCGGCGCCGGTAACGGCTTCGCGGGCGGCCAACCCGCTTATTATCGACAACATCGAGCCAGGGTCGCCCGTTTTTTTCTCGTTTAATATAATAGCAATATATAACCCTAAATGCCGGCCAGATTCCCAGGTGCGTCCGTGGCGCCCGCGGCCGGCCGTCTGTTCTTCCGCCACGAGTATGGTACCGTGGCGACGGTCCCGTGCCGCCAGTTCAGCCGCGTCGTCCATAAGGGACCCCGTTTCACCCAGAACGATTATCTCTGCCGGGCGATGTTTACCGGCCGCCGCGCGGATTTTGCTTTCGCTTAACGCTTCTATCGGTTTATCCAATGACGCGACCTGGTTGATTGGTGTTTATTTAGCCCTGCGACGGTGTTATATTAACAACGTTCCGACGGAGGTTCAACATGTCTACCGAATTCGACGAATTCCTCGAAGTCGTCAAGACTCTCCGGGCCAAGTGTCCGTGGGACCGGAAGCAAACGCACGCTTCGATGCGCCGATTCCTTATCGAAGAGGTGTACGAAGCCGCCGAAGCGATCGACGCCGGCGACGACGACGCGCTACGCGAGGAGTTGGGCGATATCCTACTCCACGTTTGTTTCCACTCGATTATCGCAGACGAACGCGGCGCTTTCAACATCGAAGACGTAGTCCGCGCCGTTTCGAAAAAGCTCGTTACCCGCCATCCGCACGTCTTCGGCGATACGGAGGTCTCCGGATCGGCCGAAGTTCTGGAAAACTGGGAAGCTATAAAGACCTCCGAAAAAGGGAAAGGGAAATATCTGCTTGACGGTATCCCCCGCGGTCTGCCGGCTTTGCTTCGGGCCCACCGGATACAGGACCGCGTCCGTACGGTAGGTTTCGAGTGGGAAGACACGTCCGGCGTTATTGATAAAATATACGAAGAGGTCGAAGAACTTCGCTCGGTTGTGAGCGCTGGCGATAACGAAGCGGTCGAAAATGAACTCGGCGACTTGCTTTTTTCTGTAGTAAACCTTTGCCGTTATCTTGAGGTAGACCCTTCTTCGGCTCTTAACCGGACCAACGACGAATTTATTAGGCGTTTCAACGCCGTCGAGGACGGGCTTGCAGCACGGGGAGCGTCCCTTTCGGAAGCTGTTTTAGAAGAAATGGAGGAAATTTGGCAGGAGAGTAAATAACCGGATGGTTTAACCGCGTACTTTTAAGGGTACGCGAAGCTCTTCTGCGAGCCGCCGAACCGCGTCTTCGTCTACCTTAAGATGCCTGACCATACTTACCCGGGTCTTCACTACGGCTCGGGCTTTTCGAATAAAGTCCATAACCGCCGGCCAGGCTCTATCTCCGAACTCCGAACGGCAAATATCGCCGTACGTCTTCGCGTCGGGCGCGTTCAAGCTTACCGATACTTCGTCTATGAGCCCCGGCATTTCCTTAGTGATGTCGGCGCCGGTAATAAGGACGCTTAATCCGTTGGTGTTTAACCGTACATAACCGCCGGCTTTTTTGATCGCCCGCGCCGTTTCCTTCACTGTCTCCCACCTGACCGTCGGTTCGCCGTAGCCGCAGAACACTACTTCGTCGTAGTGGGCGGGGTCGCCTATCGCCGCGACGATTTCTTCCACCGCCGGCTCCGCGCGCAGCCTTAAATCGTATCCGCCTACGCCGTTGGCGAACTCGCGTACGCAAAAATCACATCGGTTAGTACACCTGTTCGTGAGATTGATATATAGGTTCCTCCCGATTCCATAAACTATCGCCCCACCGAAGTTCACCGGTATCCCGAACAACTCCCTGGCGGCCAGGGTCGTCTCGGCGTAGATATCGTCCAGGCGTACGTTTCGGTCGACCGCCAGCCTTTCTGCGATAAACGGTAAGTAAGCCGGTTCGTTACGTTTCCCCCGCTTCGGTACCGGCGCGAGATAAGGCGAGTCCGTTTCGATTAGCGTTTTACCGGGCGGCGTAATCTTCGTAGCGCTTTCGGCTTTTAACGTCTTCTTAAAGGTAATCGTACCCGAGAACGACACGTGTAAACCGTTATCGACTCCCCACAGCGCGAAGTCTTTATCGCCCGAAAAACAGTGCAGTACGCCACCGGCCGTCGGAACTCCGACTAGCTTTATTATGCTCTTAATATCCTCTTCGGCCTTGCGCGAATGGATGATTACCGGCAGGCCGAGCTCGTGAGCCAGGCCGACATGCCATCGGAAAGCCGTTAACTGATCTTCTCTGTTTGAGTGGTTATAGTGGTAATCAAGCCCCGTCTCGCCGACGGCTACGACTTTACCGTCGCCCGTACCTTCGCGCGCTATTCGTTCAAGTTCGTCCCGCTCCGAACCTAGTCGCCTGGCGTCGTGCGGGTGTAAGCCGACGGCAGAGTAGATTCCTCCGTACTCCTCCGCTATCTGCATAGCTTGCTTGCTCGTCCGTACGTCGTTCCCCGGAACGATTATAATCCCGACCTCCGATTCTGTTGCGCGGTTTACTGCGCTGTCCAGGTCTAAGTTAAATGAGTCGTCTGTAAGGTGGGCGTGTGAATCGCAAAGGATGTAGTCCGGTTCCATTACTGTAGTTCCCAACCGAACCCTATAGCGTACGAACGGCCGGGCATCCTGTACTTGGCCATCTCCTCGTACTGTTCGTTTCCTATGTTATTGACCGCGAAACTTACAGAAAAACCTTTCGGTAGCCGGTACGTCATTTTTCCGTTCACCAAAACGTACGCGCCGGGTGGGCTTTCGGCGTATAAAACTACTTCTTCGATATCGTCGTTAAGACTACGAGAACTCCGGTTTTTATCAGCGTATTCTTCACCGGGGTTCATTGGTCGTTTTGGGCCGACGAGTATATCAGCTTTCGTTTCGCAAATCAAAACTAAAGACGGTTTCGCCTGATATGCACCCGCCGGGATAGAAACGTACTCAAGGAATAGCTTTTCTCTTGCGGGTTCGTCGCCGCTCTTTTATAATCCGTCGCAATATCCGGATTAACCATATGGTCGGTTCTGGCGGAGTTATATCGGTAGATATGCGTAAACGTTTCATGATCGGCGTTTTACCCAATTTTACGCTCCTTATAGCGGTATTATTAACCTTTAATTGCTGCGATAATAGACCGGTCTCAGTTAAAGCGCCCGGGTATTACGTGTACTACTTAGACGAATCGCCGTTCGGCTATTTAGAAGTTACCGAACTCGGGACGCGTTCGGACGCGGAAGGCCGATTGGCCCTTATGAAGTACGACGGGGTTTTTCGACTGACCGACGATAAGGAACGCGAGTACGCTATAAACGTTATAGCCGCTTTCCGCGACGACGGCCGGCTCGTTTACGTTTCCTTCGACGACGGCGAAACGTCCGCCGACGTCCGGTACGGCGAGAATTCCGTCCATTACACCGTACGTTGCGATAATCGCGTCTATTCCTTCGACTACGGTTATAAACCCGCTTTTCTCCGCTTCCGAGATTTTTTCATCCCGGTCCCTTTCGACGAACAGGTCGGTTTTTACCCGGTACGGTTAAAAGCCCTTAACTTGGAATCCGGCGCGGCGGAAACGGTGTCTTGCCGTACTATCGGAGCCGGGATGATATATCTGGATTTTCGCGGTTACGTCGCAACGTTGGCAGTTGGCGACGACGGCGGTTTCGAAGGTTTCGCCTGTTCCGACGGTATTGCGATCAAAAGGGAAGACCGGATACCCGACCGTGATTTAATCGCTTTCAACCTCCCCAGCCAGGCCTTAGCGCTTCCGTTCGTACTCGAAGACGCGGCCGAAGTCACCGTTCCCCTTTCGGTAAAAATATCGCGCCCCTTCGACCCGGACGTTTTAAGCAAGTCGTTTAAGGGCGAGTGTTTGGGCGACAGGGCGGTAGGGGAATTCGTTTTAACGATACCCACACGGGCCGAACCCACGCTTGCCGGGTTTGCCGGGACGCCGGTGGTCGATATGTCTGAATATCACGGAGGAGCGTCGGCCGGTGGTATGTATTGCTGCGGGCTCGAGCTCGCCGGTGGTAACCTGTTGTATCCGGTTTATTGGCGCGAAAACCCGGACGAACATAAGAGCCGTGACGGTCGTATTCTATTGGCTCGTTCTGCCGAACCCGTTAGAGTAGTCGCTTTCGATGTTAACGGACTGCCTGACTTTATAGGTACAGGCGCTTGTTCTATCGGCAAACCCGCTTTTTCGGTATCGCCTAAGGACCCGCTCAAGTACGGCGTTTTTTTCGAAGGCGAATTAGTCGGCGATTTGACCGTGGCCGGTTATAGGAGCCGTACCGACGGTTCTTTATATTTCCGTACCGCCGGCGACGTTTTCGGTTCCCACGTTATATCTTCATCTCCCGCGTCGTTGGAAAGTAGCAACGGGGCGGTATTGCGGCCTTTGTCCTTGACGGCGTTTCGCCCTGAAGCGTTTCTAGTCGTCGGCGCCGCGATGGTTGGTAAAAGGAAGAGCGCGTTCCCGTATGGCTTTTTCGTTCCCGCGCCCGATACCGGCGGTTTCGTTCGCGTTGAGTTCTCTGCGATGGCTTCGTATCCGGTAGGCACGACAAGCAAGATGTGTTACGTTTATGACTGTGGCGGTACCCGCGTCGCTTTCGATGAATCCGGCGTGCCCGTACGGGTTGAATTCGGAGATTTCGCGTTGGTATTAAAATACCTTCCGAAACTAACTTCCGCTAAACCTTACGAAGCGGCGAAGCCGTTGGCGCCGGTTGCTCCGGATACGACCGAAGACGGGGTGGTCGACGCGGAAGAGGTGGACTTGTGAAAGCCGTCATTTTAGCGGCGGGGAAATCTACGAGAACCTACCCATTAACGTTAACCGGGCCGAAACCGCTTTTACCGCTCCTTAACCGGCCGTTGTTGGAATATAATCTGGACGTTTTACGTCCGCACGTTGACGGCTTCGTATTAGTCGTGGGCTACTTCGCCGAAATGATACGCGGTCTCTTCGGCGACGTTTATAAAGGTACGCCCGTCGAGTATGTGTACCAGACCGAGCAGCGCGGAACCGCCGCCGATTTACTCGAAGCTCAAAAAGCCTTGTGGCCCGGCGGGCGG
>CBDUXC010000027.1:0-11008 GCA_965371065.1 uncultured bacterium | reverse complement strand
GGGAGACCGGCGCTACCCGATAATACTATGAAACCGCCGGATTTATCCGGCGGAGATTCACTCGCGGAGCGTTAACGGCGGGTTTTAACCCGCCGCCCGAGGGATACAAGGTTATATTACCGCCGGTTGAAACCGGCGGTTAACGCCCTGCGGGTGAATGCTATAAGGCCTTGTAGGCCCTCCGGCGCTTGAAAGCGCCGGTTTCTTTCCCCGGCTGAAGTCGGGGTTCGCGGCCTTCGGCGGGTTAAGCACCGGCGGTTGAAACCGCCGGTATCATACTATCGCTTGAAGCGGCGCCTGAGCGCCAGGACGAAGAAGGTGATGAGTACGACGACGCCGAGCCGCCCGACCTGGGAGATAATCAATTGGGTAAGGCAAACGTCAGGGGGTACGCCGAAACTGAAAAGGGACCTCAACGCGAGTACGGGACCTAACGCGAGAACAAGCACACCTACTAGTAACCAGAACCATAGAAAAGGCTTCAAAATACTCTCGCCGTAGCTGAAGAAGAACATATACGCACCAGTTAAACAACGGTCACACCAAGCGACAATACCCTTCCGCTGTTTGTTCTTACGGCGACATTCCATCTGGCCGTAGTGGAAATCTCCCGAACTGGCATATTCTAGTTCGTTTTCGTAATTTAACCTAATCCGTTTATAAACTTGTTCAACAGTTTCCCAATCGATATCGAGCACGTTTTTTTGGGCTATGTCCTCGTCATATATTTTTTTACGGCCCCAACCACCCATTATAAAATTCTGAAAACATTTTTCGCGGTCCAGCCAGGTTACTTTGGTGAAACGTATCTCGTCAACGTTAGTCCCGGCAAACGACCAACCGCTAAGGTTGCACTCGTTGATCTTAATCCGTCGGCGTTCGACGAATAGAGAATCCTCAAAGTATATAGTAGGTTTTTTGTATTCGTCCGATTCTAAGTTTTTGGGTTTATCGTATTTTAATACTTTACGGAATACTGCTATAGAATAAAATTCGACTTCTTTGAATTTAATAAATTTCCGAATTTTTATATCCCTAAAATATACTGATAATCTGAACGCGCCATTTTCGAAAATTGTCTCGTCTTTGAATTTCGCGTTTGTGAACGAAACGTCCCCGTAAAAATTAGCGTTCGAAAATTCGGTTTTACCTTCGAATAGCACACCCCGGAATAAAGCCGTATCTTTAAATTCTGTGTTTTCGAACCTAGCTCCGCCGCGGAAACGTGCATCCCAAAAGTCGGCGTAACCTTCGAATAGCGAATTTATAAATTCAGGTTTACTTTTAAAGCGCGATTCCCAAAATGCAGCTCTTTTGCGAAATTCAGCTTCTTTGAAATTGGTTTCACCCGTGAAAATAGTACGTCCGAAACACGTAAAATCCAGAAATATAACGTTTTCAAAAATCGTTTTACTGCGGAACCGCGCGTCCCGAAAGTTCGCAGCGCCCGAGAACTGCGCCTTTGTGAAGTACGCGTCGCCCGAAAACCGAGCGTTTTTAAAGTCTACGTCGCCCGTAAACCGCGCGTTCCGGAAGGACGCGGGGCCCGAGAACTGAGTTTCAAAGAAAACCGCCCCGCCCGAGAATTGAGCGCCTGTGAAGTACGCGGCGCCCGTGAACCGCGCGTTCCGGAAGTACGTGGTGCCCGTGAACCGTGCGTCCCAGAAGTGCGCGTCGCCGGCGAACTGCGCGCTCCGGAAGTCCGCGGCGCTGGCGAACTGCGCGCCCCGGAAGTCCGCGTCTGCGGTGAACTGGCCGTCCCGGAAATACGCGTCGCCGGTGTACCGCACGTACCGGAAGGACGCGCTGCCATTGAACTGCGCGCCCGAGAAGTCCGCATTGGTGGAAAACTGGACATCACGAAAATCGGATATCTCCCAGAATCGCGCTTTAGAGAAAGTAGTTTCGCCGTTGAAATTTGCCTCTAAGAAGCTAGCATTTGACGAAAACACGGAATTAGAGAAGTAACCTCCACGCGAAAAATCGGCGTTATCGAAGTACGCGTGACTTAAGAAGCGCGTTCCCCTAAAAATCGCGTATCCTAAGAATTTGACGCGTCTAAATCCCGCTACACCTTCGAACCTAGCTCCTGAGAAATGAGCGGAACCCGTAAATACGGCACTCAGTAGACTTATGTTAAAAGGAAAAATCCGATTACTAAAAAATTCTTTGGTATCAGGGAAAATAAAGCTTTCGCAATTTAGCCAAACGTCGGCCTTTTCTTCGTCGCTAGTACTTACATGTTTTTCTAAGACGTTTTTGTAGAACTTTTCGAATTCTTCCCAGAACTCCTCTATCTTATTTTCCTTCGCGTCCATCGGCGCGTGTAATATGCAATAATCCTTCTCCTCGTTCGTTTCCAGGTCTTCCCACGTCGTGAAGTAAGGATGTTCACAGGGTTCATCATCGTAGTGTTCGTACTGACACCTTTTTTCTTCGGGCATATTATGATTCTCCGACGTGTATTTTTTATTCCGTCTTTTTAATATTAGTATATTAACGGCAAAACCGCAATAACAATCACGCCTTTCCCCTTGCCTTCCCCCTCCCCCCTTCCTATAATCCCACCGAGATGAAACTCCTCCGGCGCCGGATATACGTAGCCGTCTTCGTGGTCGTCGTGGTGGCCGTGTCTTTCGCGTGGGGCCTGGTCCTCAAGGCGAAGGAGCCGCGGCTGACCGCGGACGACGTCCGCGCTTTCGCCGGCGCCGCCGGAGAGCCGGAGGAACGCGCGCGCCCGTTCCGCCACTGGCGCGTCGTCGGGAGCGACGGGGGAGAAGCGGTGGTCTTCACGTCCCGCGACGCCGGCTTCGAACCCCAGGGCTACGGCGGCCCGATAAACGTGCTGGTCCTCCTCGCGCCTTCCGGTACCGTCGAGCGGGTTCGTCTCCTCGAACACATGGAGACGCCGTCGTACATGCGGGGAGCCAACGCGTTCGTCGAGAAGTTCCGGGGCGCGCCCGCGTCGGCGCCGTTGACCGTCGGCGAGGACCTGGACGCGATGACCCGCGCCACCGTCTCCAGTGAGGCCATCGCCGAGGCGGTCCGGCTCTCGGCCCGGCGCGCCGCCGCCGAGATATACGGACTCGACGTCCCGACGGAAGAGAAGCGCGTATCGGTTGATTGGGTCTGGGCGCTGGTCGCGCTCGGGTTCTTCGCGCTGGCGTTCGTCGGGCGCCGCATAGCCGTCGATAAAGTAAGGCTCTTAATTTTAGCCGCCGCGGCGGGTCTGCTCGGGTTCTGGGCGGGGCGCTTCGTGGCCGTCGGCGACGTGGGGCGCTTCGCGTTGTTGACGCTCCCGCCTGTGCTTCCCAGGTTGTCCCTCTACTTGTTGTTCGCGGGCGGCGTGGTCGCCGCGCTTACCTGGGGGAACCTGTACTGCGGTTGGGTGTGCCCCTTCGGCGCGCTTTCGGAATTGCTCCGCAAGATACCCGTACCCAAGTTGACGATAAACCCGGCGTTCGCCCGGCGCGCGTCTCGACTGCGGGTAGTTGTACTCGCCGTAATACTGGGTTTAATCGTCGGGACCCGGGCGCTGGACGCCGGCGGATACGAGCCGTTTGACCAGGCCTTCGCGTGGGTCGGCGGGACGCTGGCGTTCGTCTTCCTCGCGTTCGTGCTGGCGGCGTCGGTCGTCCACTACCGGTTCTTCTGCCGGTATCTCTGCGCGGTAGGCGGGATGTTCGGCGAGCTGACGGCGGCGGGGCGCCGGGTTCCCGCGCCGCCGGCCTGCGAGGGCTGCCACGCGTGTATCGAAGCCTGCGACATGGACGCCGTCTTCGGCGAACGGGAGACGTACGTCGCCCGGCACATTTGCCTGGAATGCGGCAAGTGCTCTTCGGTATGCCCGTCGGGCGTTGGGCCGGGTTCCGATTAAACTCGTAATACCGCCTGCTTCAGCAGGCGGTGATTAACCGGCGGAGCATCGAGCCGCGACTTTAGTCGGGGTTGAGAAAACGGAAAAGAGTGTCGCTATGTTCACCGATGTCAGTTGCTTGGCCGTTTACGTTACCGATTACGAGCGTTCGAAGCGGTTTTACACCGACGTTCTAGGGTTCGACGTCCGGGTGGAACTCGGGCCGAACCTGTGCTTTCTCGTGTCGAAATCGGGCAACGTTCACGTCTACCTGGAAGGCGGTTATGAAACGAGTTTGGCGGGCGAACGTACCGCGCGTTTGAGCTTCTTTCTGGATACCGAGAAGTCCGTATTCGAGACGTACGATACCCTGAAGGCGGCCGGCGTGAAGCTTCTGGACGACGCGCCGGAGCAGGTGGGCGACGACCGCTACGTCTTCCGATTCGCCGACCCCGACGGGAACATTATGAAAGTGTCGGGGAGACGATAACGAACGTCGTCAAAAACATTTCCCTTCCTACAACCCAACGTATATGCTAAAATCCCGCCAACTCGAGCCAACCGGTTCATTATGAAACACCTTCGATGGATAACGCCGGTAATCGGCGCCGGTATCGTCGTATTAGCGGGCGCTTACTACGCGCTCGTCCCGCCGCTATTCGTCCGGGGCGACGCGGTCGCCGACGGGCTCGCCGCCACCTTCGACGAGAGCTTCGATTTGCGGTTCCGATACGACGAAGTGTCGTTCCGCCGGTTCGTCCGCCCGGGTGTCGTCTTCCGGGGCGTCGTCGCGACCAACCGCGAAAATAAGCACGTCCTTGAAGCGGAGGAGATGACCGTGGACCTGGCGTTCTTCCCGTACCTGACGCTGCGGCCGAAGCCGTCGGGTTTCTCCTTCGTTGGCGCGTACCTGGACGCCGGGCCGGGCGACATAAAGCTGCGGAAGGGCGCCGCGCCGGAACCTTTCCACGGCACCGTCCGCGTCAAAGATTCCTATGCGTATATCGAAGGTGACGAGAGGTCGATGACTATACGAGACCTGGACGGGCGCGTACGCGTCGAGTCCGACTGGGTGGCCAACCATAACTTCCGCGGGAAGCTCCAAGCAGACGGCGTCTTCTTCGGGGGAGGGCCGGAGGAGGGCCCCGGGTTCGCCCTGGCAGCCGACGGCGAGGTCCGCTACGCTAAGTCCGAGGACGACGGTGGCGTCTTTACCTTCGACGGGCTGGACGTCCTCCTGGGTGACTCGCGGCTGGCGCTCGACGGTACGTTGGAGACCGGCGTGGGGCCGAACGACGTGGACATGACCGTCGTCGGGAACGGTATGAAGCTGTCCCACGTGGTCCCGACGCTTCGGCCCGAAATGTCCGAGATGGACTTCGGCGGGACCCTGGATGTTGACGTGGTCGTCTCCGGGCAATGGGGCGCCGGCGAGACGCCGTCGGTCGACGGAACGTTGGAGTTGTCCCGGTGCTCGATAAAACCCGAAGACGGCGAGGGCGTTTCGTCCATGGCCGGGCGCGTTAGCTTTGACGGGAACCGGGCAGTTATCGAAAACATAAGCGGTCAGACCAGGGGCGGCGAGTTTAACATCAAGGGCGCCGTTGACCTGACAGAGGGGCTGCCGTTCGAGGGGACCGTCGAGGGCGCGCTGCCGCTGGAGGTGGTGGCCGGGGTCCTGGGCGCCGACTCGAATTACTTTCTGGGCGGCCGGACCGTTTTCGACCTTGACGCTCGCGGTTCCCTGACGGACCTGAGCGCCGGCGGCTTCGACGGGACGGTGGAGCTGAAAGGCTGCCGGGCCCGTGTCAAACCGTTCAAGATACCGTTCGAGAACTTAACCGGCAAGGTCTTCTTCGACGGTCAGAAGATTAAAATCGGGAAGGTCAAAGGAACGTTGGGCGGCGACGCTTTCGAGATAAAGGGTCAGTGGGAAGGTTTCACGTCGCCCAGCGTCAAGTTCGAGGTCGAGAGCGACGGCATCGACCTGGACGCGGCCCTGCCCGACGAAGATGAGCGCGCGAGCATGGCCGGCCGCGGCGAGCTCCCGCCCGGGCTTCCCGGCGACGACCTGAGGCTCGGCGGGCACGTCAGGTTCAAGGAGTGCACGCTCTTCGGCGTAAAGGCCACGAAACTCGAATCTGAGTTCAACTATAGTAACAAGATGCTGAACTTAACTAAATTGAATTTCAAGGCTTACGAGGGCGAGGTGCGGTCGGAAGCAACGATATATCTGGAGCGGACGCCGCGCTACACCTTCAACGTTACGGCCAGGGACGTGCGCCTGGGCGTTTACCTGACCGACAACGAGTTACTGGAAGACGCGTTGACGGGGAAGGTCTCGGCCGACGTCGTCTTCACCGCCGAGGGGACCGACCCGGCAACTGTAAAACGTACTTTCGGCGGTAAAGGCATTCTGGAGTACGAAAAGGGTAAAGTAACGAACGTGAAGGTTCTGGAGGAGCTCGCGAAGTGGTCCGGCGTGGCGTACTTCGACCCGCTGCAGGTTTCTTCGCTGGATACCATGGTGAACGCCGGCGCCGGCGTTCTAAGTACGGACGACTTCACCTTGAAGAACCCGAACCTGGAAGCCCGCGTTACGGGGATCGTCAACCTGACCAGCGACCTGAACTTGCGGGCCGCCGTTACTTTCGAGAAGCGGGCGACCGACGCGTTAATCGCCGGCGGCGAGGTCGTTTCTATCGTTCGAGGGCCGGACGACCGGGGGCACCTTAACTTCATAATCGAGGGGACTTGGGCCGAGCCGTCGTTCCGGCTCGACATGGATTCGCTGATGGAGGAAGCGGCGCCGCCGACAGAGGAAGAGTGGGATATTGAGGGCGAGGAGATAGAGGAAGCTTTCGACTGGTGAGCGACGAGGTTAGACTCCTGGTAATCGGGACGAGGCACGCGTACGACGGGACCTGCGGCCCGTACGACGGGACCTGCGGCCGGGCGTCGCCGAGGGCACGATGGGTATCCTTATGAACTGGACCGTCCGGGCGGATAAAATAATTACCTACTAACGCGTTAGGCCGACGATGATACGTTTCGATGACGTAACCAAGGTTTACAACAACCGGATAACCGCGCTCGACGGCGTGAACGTCCACGTAAAGAAGGGCGAGATAGCGTTCCTTACCGGTCCGTCGGGCGCCGGGAAGACGACGTTTCTCAAAATGATATACGCCGCCGAGCGTCCCACTTCGGGAACGGTTACGGTGGCGGGACACGACATAGGGCACATGCGCCGGCGCCAGGTCCCGTATCTACGGCGCCGAATAGGCGTCGTCTTCCAGGACTTCCGACTGCTCGGCGGCCGTTCGGTCCTGGAGAACGTGATGCTCCCGATGACTATCCTTGGGCTTTCGCCGGCGGAACGGCGGCGCCGTGCTCTTCAGGTGCTGAGCGTCGTGGGGCTGGGCCAGCGGAAGGGCGACCGAACGAACGAGCTTTCCGGCGGCGAACAACAGCGCGTCGCCATCGCCCGGGCTATCGCGCTCGACCCGGCGGTGTTACTGGCCGACGAGCCGACCGGTAACCTGGACCCGACGCTGACCGACCACATAATGAAGCTCTTCCGGGCGATAAACGCCCGCGGGACGTCGGTCATCGTCGCGACTCACGACTACGACGTCGTGCGCCGGACGGAGGCGCGAGTAATTAAAATAATCAAGGGCAAGGTTGAGACCGTGGGGGCGACGCCGTGAAGAACGTGCGGTTCTTTATACGCGAAGCGTTCGGCGGGTTCGCCCGCGGCGGGATAATGACCGCGGCGGCGGTGCTCTCTATCGCCATCTCGATGCTGGTCATCGGGATCTTCGCGCTCGCGTACGTCAACTTGAAAGCCGTTTACGAGGACCTGCAAGCGCAGGTCGTCATAGACGCTTATCTGTCCGACGAGGCGGTGGCCGCCGACATGGTTTCGGACGTCGAGGGCCATCTGACGAAGCTCGAAGGCGTCGCCGGCGTCGATTACATATCGAAAGAGGAGGCGCTGGAGGAGTTCGTCGGGATATTCCCGGCCGAGCGCGAACTACTGGACTACGCCGGCGGCGAGCCGCTGCCCGCGTCGTTCCGCATAACGGTGGACGAAGCGCACCGGGACCCGGGGTCGCTGGCGGCGCTGGCCGAGAAGATTGGCGCCGTCGACGGCGTCGAGGACGTGGTCTGGGGCCGGGAGTGGGTCAAGAACCTGGCGGGTACGGTCCGGCTGGTGCGGACGGCCGGCGTCGTAATCGGCGTGATACTGGCGGTCGCGGCGGTGCTGGTGGTGATGAGCACGGTCGGGCTGGCCGTTTACGCGCGGCGGGAGCAGATCGGCGTAATGAAGATAGTGGGCGCGACGGACGCGTTCGTGAACGCGCCGTTCATCTTCGAGGGCGCCCTGCTGGGCCTGGTGGGCGGCGGGCTGGCCCTGGGCGTGCTGTACGGCGCGCACGCGGCCCTGGCCGGCGAGGGGGCCGGCGTCTCGTTCCTGCCGTGGGAATACATACTGGGGTTCCTGGGCGTCGCCGTGGTCCTGGGCGTCGTCGGCGCGTACATCTCGGTGAAAAGGTTTTTGAGGGTGTAGAAGAAACCGATATCTGTACAAAACCGAACCGCCGGCCGTCTCCGGCGTTTTTTACTTCTTATTGAAGTTTCCCGTCGTTTATATTATTATGTACGGGTGGACGCTGTGTTCGGGGGATCGCGGTACGCCGACCGCAAGATCGGCGCGCCGGTTTACGAGCTGCACGGGTTGACGGAAGGGGAGATTATATTATGAGACCCATAACTCTTATAACCGTTGTCTTCGTCATAGCAACTCTCATAGCCTGCGACGAAGACACGATAACGCCCCAGGGTAACACGCCCGCGTACGTTCTTGAACTCCTGGAAGAATCTTTCAACAGGCAAGGTATCTCGGTACTCGACGGCGTTCTGAGTACCGACTTCGTTTTTTACTTCGACCTTAATGACGTCGGAAAATACATAGACGGGTTCGAAATACCTGTATCCTGGAACCGGGACGACCACATGCGGGCTTGCGGTAATATGTATGAGCAGGCGTATTCGATTGACTTTAATATCGTTACGACCGGCATCGAAGACCCGGAGGAAGGGGCTATTACTTTCGTAGCAAACAATATCCAGATACGGATAGTCGTTATGATAGACGCGACCAACGGGTTTGTAGCCACAGGGTTTTGTAACTTCGAACTCACCAACGATACTTCGGCCGGTTACGATGATTGGAAGGTAAGCAAGTGGTACGACAAAACTGTGTCGGCGGGTTCTGCGGGGTTATTAAGTGTCCGAGAAACATCCTCTTTAGGGTCGATACTTGCGATGTTTTATTAAACGTTTTCTGGCTACGTTAACGAAGGGGGATGGTTTTATGAACGTTCTCAAACCGTTGACGGTTCTTCTAATCCTTACGACTCTCATAGCCTGCGACGACATAACAACACCCGACGGTAACACACCTGCATACGTACTTGAACTCCTGGAAGAATCTTTCAACAGGCAAGGCATCTCGGTCCTAGACGGTGTTCTGAGTACCGACTTCGTTTTTTATTTCGACCCGAAGGACGTAGGTAAAGACGTAGGCGGATTCATAATACCTCTGTCTTGGAACCGGGACGACCATATGACGGCTTGCGGTAATATGTTTGAGCAGGCGTATTCGATTAACTTTAACATCAATACCACGCTCGTCGAAGACCCGGAGGAAGGGGCTACTACTTTCGAAGCGAACGACGTCCCTATACGGATAGTCGTTATGGTAGACGCGACCAACGGTTTCTTGGCCGACGGGTTTTGCGACTTCGAACTCACCAACGATGATTCGGCCGGTTACGATGATTGGAAGGTGAGCAAGTGGTACGACGATACTTCGCCGCGGGTTTCCACGGGGCTATCGAGTACCGGGGTGCCATCTTCTTTAGGGTCGATACTTGCGCGGTATTACTAAACGTTTTCTGGCTACGTTAACGAAGGGGGATAGTTTTATGAACGTTCTCAAACCGTTGACGGTTCTTCTAATCCTGACAACTCTCATAGCCTGTGACGATGCTATAACGCCCCAGGGTAACACGCCGGGGTACACCCTCGAGTTAATCGAAGAATCTTTCAACAGACGTAGTATCTCCCTCCTAGACGAGCTTCTAAGTAACGGCTTCGTCTTTTACTTCGACCCGAACGACGTCGGGGCTACCGTGGGGGATTACGAAATACCGGAATCGTGGAGCCGGGACGACTTCACGGGAGCTTGCGAAAATATGTTTTCAGAAGCCGATTTGCTAGAACTCAATTTCAATACGACGGACGTTGGTGACCCGGAAGAAGGGTATGTCGCGGTTACATTAAAAGACGTCCCGACGACAATGCTCGTTATGGTAACTCCTGCCGGAGGTTACTATGTTGAAGGTCTTTGCGACTTCTGGGTTGAGGACGATACTTACGGCGGGTATGATAACTGGGTCGTTGGCGAATGGCACGACTTTACGGCTTCAAGCTATTTTGCAAGCGCGTCCCATAACCCGGACGGGGTGTCTCTCGGGTGCATACTTGCGATTTATTATGAATAAGTTCCGTTTAGAGCGCGACGTCAAAGCCGCCGACCGCACGCTCGACGCGCTGTTTTTAAGAACTGTACTGGCTGACTTATGAGGAGATTGCGGTGGGGAAGGGGCCGGTCTTAGAAATAAATGGATTTAGATTCCCGGTAAGTCTTGTTCGTACTTACCCGAAACCGTTTTGCCCGGTAGCTAAAAATAAACTACTCGGCCCGTACAGGTTCTACTTTGAGAGGGTCGTCCGTAGCATCCGGCGGATGATATCCGACGACTACTTTGTCGCCGGTCATTAGATGAGTAGTGTTCAACGTTATGGTTTTAAAACCGACGTGGTCCGGCATACCAATTCTTGCATAGGCTACTCTTGTAATGGTGTTGATCTGTTCTTTCGTTAAGTTGATTTCTATGTCCTTCCCCTTCGCGCTGGAAACCGCTTCGACCTGAGCTTCGGTAAGGGTTATGGTTACGGTCTTCCACGTAGGCGGTTCGGCCGCAAACGCGGCTATCGAAACGGCGACCCCCAGTATGATGAGAAAACGCATTCACAACACCTCCCGGATTGTGAAACCGTTATCTTACGTATCACGGGGTT
>CBDUXC010000026.1:0-11028 GCA_965371065.1 uncultured bacterium | reverse complement strand
CTGGCAATGGAGCTGTCGCCGGGCGTTATCGCGGCGGCCCTCCGGACGTGCGGGGGGCTTCCCCACAGGCTCGAGGATATAACCATAGTCGCTGGAGTCAAGTACGTCAACGACTCGAAAGCTACCAACGTCGCAAGCGCGGTTACCGGAATACAATCGTTCAGAGAGCCGATAGTACTTATAGCCGGCGGAAAACATAAGGGCGGGAGTTTTGAGCCGCTGGTCGAGGTCGCCGGGCGCCATTGCCGGGCCGCCGTCGTATACGGTGAAGCCGCCGGCGAGCTAGAGAAGGCGCTCGAGGGCGTCGTATCGGTCGAGACGGCCGCGACGGTGCCGGAAGCCGTACGCGCTGCCGCAGCGCTGGCGAAGTCGGGTGATACCGTGCTGCTCGGTCCCGCGTGCACGAGCTGGGACCAGTACGCCGGTTTCGAGGAGCGGGGCGACGATTTCAGACAGGCTGTCCTGAAACTGCGGGGGGCGAAAAAGTGAACAATCGTCTTATAACCGTGGTTTTAGTCGCGACCGGGTTCTTATTGGTGCTCGGCTTGATGATGGTGATGTCGTCGAGCGCTGCGTTGGCTTACTTAAAGTACGGCGACAGCTTCCTGTTCTTGAAACGCCATCTGATGAATATGACGTTGGGGCTCGGGGTTTTCGCCGTGTTCGCTCTGGTGGACTACAAATGGCTCGGGCGCGCCGCGCCGGGTATGATGGCGGTCGCCGGCGTTATGCTGGTTCTGGTGCTGTTCGTCGGCGTGGGCAGCGAAGCCGCGCCGGTACGGCGGTGGCTCCCGGTAGGGGGGTTTTTCATCCAGCCGTCGGAGGTAGCCAAGTTCGCGCTTGTCGTCTTCCTGGCGTCGTATCTCGCGACCAGGGATTTACGGGCGAACCCCCGGGACGTCGTCGTCACGGCGGCGGTTATCGGTGGGGTGTTCACGCTGGTAGTGCTCGAACCGGACTTCGGTATGGCGTTCCTGATAACCGTGTGCGCGTTCGTCGTATTGTTCGTAGCCGGTTTAAGGATAAAACACATATTGGCGTTCGCCGCCGCCGCGGTACCGGTGTTTATCCTGGTCATTTTAACGACCCACTACAGGGTTTCCCGGCTAGAGGGCTTTTTGGACCCCTGGCGCTACGCCCGGGGAAAGGGTTATCAGGTAATACAATCGTTAATCGCGCTGGGCTCCGGTGGCTTGTTAGGTAAAGGGTTGGGCGGCAGCACCCAGAAATTGTTTTACTTACCGCAGCCACACACCGACTTCGTTTACGCGATTCTGGGCGAAGAGCTCGGGTTTCTCGGCGCGGGAGCGGTCATTGTCGCGTTCGCGGCGTTGTTCACCGTTGGCGTTAAAATAGCCGCCCGGGCGAGGGACCGGTTCGGTTGCTATCTCGCCGTCGGCGTCTCGACGATTATCGGAGCGCAAGCCGCCGTCAACTTGGGCGTTTGCCTTGGGCTTCTGCCGACGACCGGCGTACCCTTGCCGTTCATCTCCTACGGCGGCGCGTCTCTCGTTATAAGCATGGCGTCCGTCGGGATACTTGTGAACGTCGCGAGAAAGTCACCGGCGGCGGCCGACTATACGGTCTTTGACGACGAACCGGTTTGGTCGGCGCCGGAGGTGGGGCCGGTCTACGACCCGGCTTTGGGTGCTGCGTACGAAGACGATTACGATATACGTATGAAGGACTTCCGGTGACGGGTAAAAAGGGACATATCAGCGTAGTTATAGCCGGCGGGGGGACCGGCGGACACCTGTACCCGGGCGTTGCCTTCGCCGAAGCGCTGTTGGCCGAGCGGCCCAACGCGAAAATTACCTTCGTTGGGACCGGGCGCGACGTGGAAAAACGCGTCCTTGCGGGCCGGCCGTACGATTACAGGGTGCTGCGTACGCCCAGGCTGGAGAGGAGCCTGCACCCGAAGAACCTGCTTCTTCCGTTTCGGCTGGTAGCGGCGGTCTTCCGTGCGAGGCGGCTCTTGAAAAATACCGGCGCGAGCCTGGTTATCGGGACGGGCGGCTACGGTAGCGCGCCGGTCGTGATGGCCGCCAGGTCCCGGGGAATCCCGTCGGTAATACTGGAGCAGAACATAATCCCCGGCGTTACGAATCGGATATTAAGCCGCTTCGCCAATGTCGCCTGCTTAGCGTTCAAACCGTCGGAGAGCTGGCTCGGCGGGCGGACAAAGACCGTCGTTACGGGGAATCCGATACGGGTTGCAGGGGAAAAGACGTCTGAACAAGAAGCGCGGGGCCGACTCGGTCTTGAAACGGACCGTTTTACGGTCTTCGTCTTCGGCGGGAGCCAGGGGGCTCTTACCCTCACGCGGGCCGCGCAGGAGAGTTTGTCCCTCCTAAACGACCTGGACGCCCAGATGATAGTGCAAACCGGGGGGAGCGCCGAAGTCGAGGCGCCGCCGAAATGGAAGGAAAGGTTGTTGGTGGGGGAGTACTTCGACAATATCTACGATTGCTATGCCGCGGCGGACCTGGTCGTTTGCCGGGCCGGCGGCGGCGTAAGCGAAGTATTGGCCTTCGGTCGTCCGATGGTTTTAGTTCCTTACCCGTACGCGGCCCACGGGCACCAGGAGCGGAACGCCGTTTACCTTGAACAGGAAGGGGCCGCCGTCGTAGTGGACGACGCCGACATGGACGGGACGAAGTTGGCGGCGCTCGTTAACTACTACTTTCACGAACCCGATGAGCTGGCGGCGATGGCCCGGGCCGCCCGGGAGCTGGGCCGCCCGGACGCGGCCAAGCGCGCGGCTCAGGTTGCTCTATCGCTGGTGAAGGACGAATGAGCATCTTCGGACCGATAACGCGTATACATATGATCGGCGTCGGCGGCGCCGGGATGTGCGGTATCGCGGAAATCCTTGTAAACCTGGGATTTACGGTTACCGGGTCGGACCTCGTACGGGGCGAAGCCACTGAAAGACTTGAGAAGCTGGGCGTCCCGATATCGTACGGTCACGGGCCGGGGAACGTAGGCGACGCTGAAGTCGTAGTCGAGTCGTCGGCGATACCCGACGACAACCCGGAGCTGGTCACCGCCCGGAAGCGGGGGCTGCCGATTATTCGCCGGGCCGAGATGCTGGCCGAATTGATGCGGATGAAGAAGGGCGTCGCCGTGTGCGGTACCCACGGCAAGACGACTTTGACGTCTATTCTGGCCGAGCTGATGGCCGCCGGCGGTCTGGACCCGACTTACGTTATCGGCGGACGCCTGAACAGCGCCGGCGCTCACGCGAAGCTGGGTGACGGCGATTACCTGGTAGCCGAAGCCGACGAGAGCGACGGTTCGTTCCTGCGGCTCTCGCCTATATACGTGATTCTGACGAACGTGGACGAGGACCACCTCGACTACTACGGCGACTTCGACGCGGTAAAGCGCGCGTTCGCCGAGTTCGTGGACAAGGTCCCCTTCTACGGTTTAGCCCTGGTCTGCGGCGACGACCAGGGGGTTCAGGAGATAATCCCGGAGATACGGCGGCCGTATTATACGTACGGGACCGAACCCGGCGCCGACGTTCATATTAGCGATATCGCGTACGAAGGGTTAAAGACATCTTTTAATCTCGCGATTAAAGGGGAGAATAAGGGTAGGTTGACCGTAAACCTACCGGGGAAGTATAGCGCCCTGGCGGCGGGTGCCGCGGCGGCGATGGCGGCCCTTCTGGGCGTGGACGCGGACTCGATACGGGAGGCTCTCGACCGGTTCGCCGGCGTCGAGATGCGGTTCCAGGAGATAGGGCGCGTCGCCGACATAATTGTAATTCACGACTATGCCCACCACCCGAAGGAGCTGGAGACGGCCCTTGCGGCTTTACGGATCGCGTACCCGGACCGGCGGTTCGTAACCGTATTCCAACCCCACAGGTACACGAGGACCCGCGACCAGCTCAAGAACTTCGGTCCGTCGCTGATGAACACCGACGTGATAGTAATAACGTCGATATACGCTGCGGGGGAGCCGGAAATCGAGGGCGTAGTCGCCGAGACGATAGCCGACGATATGAAGTACCGGGGGCCTAAAGCTGTGGAGTACATCGCCGATAAGGGCGACGTAGCGGCCCGCGTAGCGGCGACGGCCGAGCCCGGGGACGTATTGGTACACATGGGCGCCGGCGACGTGTGGAAGATCGCGGCCGAGGTGGTGGCTCGGCTTGAAGATAAAAGGTGACACGATGAAAGCGGTTCCGGGCTTTTCAGGCAGGGTAACCGAGGACGTACTTCTCGCGGAACATACGACTCTGGGCGTCGGCGGTCCTGCGCCGTTGGTGTTAGACCCGGCCGACGCCGAAGACGTCCGCCGGGCTTTAACGGCGTTGGACGAATTATTCGTTATCGGGGCAGGAAGCAATGTACTCGTCGGGGACTCAGGAGTAGATATCCCGGTATTAAAAATGGTTAACGGGCTCAAGAACGAGTCGAACACGTCAACCGGCTCGTTAAAGGTCGGGGCCGGGCATCGGCTTCCCGCGCTGGTGGGTGTGGCCGCCGAGGCGGGGCTTTCCGGGCTGGAGTGGGCCGTCGGGATACCGGGGACCGTCGGCGGCGCGCTGGCCGTTAACGCCGGTGCGTTCGGTTCGGAAATATGGGAGTTCGTGAAGACGGTCGAGATAGTGGTTACCGGGGGCGAAGTGGTTGCCGTTACGCCAGACGCGGTATCGTGGGGTTATAGATCGGCCGACTTCGGCGTCGAAAAACCGTTCGTAATCACCGAAGTCGAGTTACGGCTGGCTTCGGGCGACCGAGAGCCCATACGCGGACTTATCCGTGAATATGGCGATAAGCGGAGGGAATCGCAGCCCGTCGGCGCGGCGTCGGCCGGGTCGTTCTTCAAGAACCCGCTCGACGGACGGACGGCCGGCAAGCTAATCGACGACGCCGGGCTGAAAGGCGCGCGGTGCGGCGGGGCGATTGTATCGGACGTGCACGCCAACTTCATAGTAAACGACGGGGGGGCCTGTGCCGACGAGGTTTACACGCTCGCGGAGTACGTTCGGCGCGCGGTCGTCGAACGGACCGGCGTTGAATTGGAATACGAAGTCGAGTTAATCGGCGAATTCAAATACTTGGGAGACGAAGCGGTTGAAGACGGACGCGTTTAGACCGGGGCGGTTGGCCGTGGACAGGCGCGTACGCCGGGAACGCGACGGTGTACCGGTTGTTAGCCGGACCGGCCGGGCTATTATAGCGGCGGCGGCAGTTGTGTTCGCCGTTGCGGCGGCGGCTTTCGTATTTGTAAGCGCGTTGAATTCGAAGTCGGTAAGCGTTCGCCATTTCGAGATAAAGGGCAATGCGTACATGACCGACGAGGAAGTCGTTGAATTGACCTGGATAGAGAAAGGCGCCGGGCTCTTCTCGTTGGACCTGGGCGGTGCCGAGAGGGCGCTCAGGAACGACCCGAGTGTGATTGACGCGTCGGTAGGGCGACGATTCCCCGATAAGGTAGTAGTCGAAATAGAGGAGCGCCGGGCGGTCGGGTCGATAGCCGTGGACGGTAGGCTTTATAAGATAGCCGACGACGGAGTGGTAACGGGAGAACTTGCTTTCGAATACGAGGACCTGCCTTTGATATGCGGGCTCGCGGTAATACCGGGTGAGAGTGATATCGTCGGGATGCGGTTCGCGGGACATGAACTGGAAGACGCGTTGGACGTGCTCGTCGCTTTGCGGGCCGAACCGGGCCTTTACGCCGAGGTCGATTACATCAGGGCCGACGAAGGCTGGTTCGCTATGGCTCGCGGCGGCGCGAGGGTAATTTACGGGCCGGGGTTCGATACCCGTGGAGCCGGACGGGTGTGGCGCGTACGCCGGATACTGGAACCCGAGGAACGAATCGGAAGTACGATAGATGCGCGTTTCGACGGCGACATTATAGTACGGAAACCAGTTGCGGCGGGGTTGCCCGCCGAGGGCGGTGATGTAGGTGGCGGAGAAGACTAAGTTAACGACCGGGTTGGATATCGGGACCACTAAAATATGCTGCGTAACCGCTAGGACAGACGGCGGTGCGCCGGAAATTCTCGGATCGGGGATAGCGCCGTCGCTGGGCGTGAAGCGGGGTGTCGTTAATGACATAGGCGCCACTGTCGCAGCGATTACCGAAGCCATATCCGAAACAGAATTGATGGCCGGCGTGGAGGTCGACGCCGCCAACGTGGGTATAGCAGGCGGACATATCAAGAGTATGAACAGCCGCGGCCTGGTCGCCGTCGCCCGGACCGACCACGAGATAACGGAGCGCGACATAGAGCGGGCTATCGAGCAAGCGAAGGCAATAGCGTTACCCGTGGACCGAGAGGTCCTTCACGTGCTGCCCAAGGAATTTACCGTGGACGACCAGCACGGCGTTCGCGACCCCAGGGGCATGATCGGAACCAGGCTGGAGGCCGACGTGCATATTATCACCGGCGCGGTGATGGCGGCTCAGAACCTGTTGAAAGCTGTGCAGAAGTCCGGGTTAAAAGTAAATCAGATAATCCTGGAGCCGCTTGCGTCGGCCCGGGCCGTGCTAACCGGCGACGAGATGGAGCTGGGGGTTGCGCTGGTCGATATGGGAGGCGGAACCACCGACATCGCCGTGTACCAGGACGGCGCGGTACGGCATACGGCCGTCCTGGCTGTCGGCGGGAACAACGTTACGCAGGACCTGGCGATCGGCCTGCGGACGCCGCGGCAGGAGGCCGAGCATATAAAGCGCGAGTACGCGGTGGCTTTGGCCGAACTGGTCGAGGACGACGATTTGGTCGAGGTAGAGGACGTCGGCGGCCGTAAATCTCGCCTTATCAATCGGCGAAAAATTACCGAGATAGTGCAACCGAGGATGGAGGAGATAATCAACCTCGTAAAGCTTCAGATAACCCAGACGGTACCGTTTGAGATGCTGCCGGCGGGCGTCGTCTTCACAGGTGGAGCATCCAAGATAAAGGGTTTGCCCGACCTGGCGGAGAAGGTGCTGGGCGTTCCGTCGCGGGTCGGTTATCCGCTCGAGATGGGCGGGCTCGCCGACGCGGTGGAGGACCCGATATATTCAACGGCCGTCGGGTTGATTATGTACGGTATGCCGGGGACCGGGAGGTTCAGCGAAGGCCTGGAGGAAGATTCGGTGTTGTTTAAGAAGATACTTGACCAGATGAAAAAGTGGATTGAACAGATTATATAAGGAGGTTCCAATATGTTGGAATTCGCGCCAGAATACGATAAGTCCGCCACGATAAAGGTAATCGGAATTGGCGGCGGTGGCGGAAATGCCGTGAACCGGATGATCGAGACGAAGCTGAGGGGCGTCGAGTTCATAGTGGCGAACACCGACGCCCAGGACTTACGGCGGTCGAAGGCGCTTCAGAAGGTGCAGATCGGTAGTCAGTTAACGAAAGGACTTGGGGCCGGTGCAAACCCGGAAATCGGGCGCCGGGCCGCCGAGGAGAACAGAGACTCGCTTGAGCGGTCGCTGGACGGCGCGGATATGGTTTTCGTTACTTGCGGTCTCGGCGGCGGTACGGGCACGGGAGGCGCGCCCGTGATAGCCGATATACTCCGAGAGATAGGCGCGTTAATCGTCGCCGTAGTAACAAAACCGTTCGGCTTCGAAGGCCGTAAAAGGATGGACCAGGCCGAGGACGGTTTGGCCGCTCTGGTCGGAAAAGTGGATACCCTTATCGTTATCCCGAACGAACGGCTCTTGAAGATATGCGAGCGGGGAACGTCTATGGTCGAAGCCTTCAAGATGGCCGACGACGTTTTGGTCCGGGCGGTCCGCGGTATCTCGGACCTGATAACGGTACCGGGTTTGATAAACGTGGATTTCGCCGACGTACGGACCGTTATGGCCGAAGCCGGCGGAAGCGCCATAATGGGTACGGGTACCGGGAGCGGCGAGAACCGGGCGTCCAAAGCGGCAGAAGAGGTCATCGCGAGCCCGCTGTTGGAAGGCGTCAATATCCGGGGCGCGCGCGGCATTCTGGTCAACGTTACCGGAGGACCGGACCTGGGCATCCACGAGTACGAGGACGTGGCGAACGTCATCCAGGAAGTCGCCGACGAAGAGGCCAACATCATCTTCGGCGCCGTAACGGACGAGAACATAGTGGACGAAGTACGGGTTACTGTAATAGCCACCGGCTTCGAGAACGCTTTGCCGTTGGACGACTTCGCGGCGGTTCCCGACGAGACGGTGATAATACCGGCGACGCCGCCGGAGCTTGACGATTTGGGCGGTCTTAGTGAGGGCGCGCTGGCTACGGACCTCGAGTCAATGTTCAAGAACAACATCGAGATCCCGACGTTTATCCGGCAGAGAGCGAAGCCCAATTAACAGAAGTTGAAATATAACGTTATAATCCGGCGCCGAAGCGGAATTCGGCGCGGCGGGCTTTGATATAACGGTAGGGCGCGCGTATAATAAAGCGGCTCCCGTAAGGGAGCCGTTGTTTTTACCGGCGTACGTTTGCTACGTATGCGCTTTGTTTCGGATTATCGTACGGTAGTCCAACCCTGCCGCGTCCACGGCTTCGCCCCAACTCCCGAACCGACGGTACGCGGCGCTGAAAAGGCTGGGGCGGTGCCGCTGCATGTACCCGCTGGAGAGCTTCTCACCCCGGCGGTAGCGCTCCCGGATATCCTTCAGGATCGCTTCGGACGACCACTTCTTATTCTTGAAGCACTTGGTAATTATCACTTCGTCTATTCCGGCGACGCGGAGAGCGTTGGCCCAATTCCCGAACTTGCGATAGGCGGCCGAATATAGCAATAAGTGTTCTTTGGTCATATTACGGTAGCTGAGCTGCTCAGGCGATAATTCCCGGATCATCCGTACTATCTTTTCCTTGGTCCAGGTCGTATACGTGGTGTCGGCGAGTTCGTTGATTTCCTCGTAGTCGTAGCCGGCGGTTTCGACCGCTTTCTTCCAGCTTCCGAACTCGCGGCGGGCCGCCGAGTGGAGGGAGATGTTGTTCTTGTAGACGAACCAGAGGTCCGCTTTTGGAATCATCTTAATCTCTTCGATAACTCGCTCTTTGTTCCACTTGGTTATCTTGCGTATCGCTTCCCGTCGGCTGGCTCGCTTGATGGTGTCGTAGTCTATACCGGTTACCTCGACGGCGTCGGCCCAACTATGGAAGTAACGAAGCGCGGCACTGTATAGGGCCGAGTAGTTCTTGGCCGTATGTTTAACTGTTAAGGGTTCGCCGGCCTCATGGAGCTTTTTAATCTCCTCGATTATCTTTTCGTTGCTCCATTTGGTCTTTTTGCGCGGCATTTAAACCTCCTTATATAACCGACTTTTATTTGCGTATGCTTCTTCGAAATCGGGGACCTCCAATTCGACAAGGGCTCCGTTTCCGGAAGCGTTGCCGACCTTTACCGTTCCGCCTAGGGCGGAGACGAGTGACTCGACGGTAGCCAGCCCCAGACCGACTCCATCGTCCTTGGTCGAGTAGAACGGCTCGAGGGCCCGGTCCGGCTCGATGAAACCGGGTCCGTCGTCCCGAACCGTAATCTTGGCGGTCCCGTCGTCTTTCTCGACGTCGATGTAGATGTTCCCTTTCGGCGCGGCTTCTATCGAGTTCAGGATAAGGTTGAGCAGTATCTGTGCCAGCATGCCGCTGTCCGTGAACAGTTCCGGCGGCTCGTTAGCCGTATTTATATGCAGCTCTATTTCTCGCTTTTTTAACTGGGGCGCAACGAAGGTCTTAATATTATTCAGTATTTCGAGAACGTTGAACCCGGACGGATCCGGTTTTCGCGGATGGGTAAACCGCAGGAAGTCGTTCAATATTTCGTTCGTACGGTCTACTTGAACCGTGGCGGCGTGTAATATCTCCCGCCCTTTATCGTCGGTAACGCGGTCGCTCAGAAGCTTCAGGTTCATAAGGAGCGCGTTGAGCGGATTGCGGATTTCGTGGGCGAGCATATTCATAAGGGCATACAGGCGCGCCGTTTCCGCGCCGTTCTCGCCGTTCGCTGTGGTCGGTATTCCCTCTTTTTTTACGGTTTTTACCATAGGGTTATAAGAAGCGGCGCCGGGTTGCCACTCTCGTTTGTATATTATATACGGTTTTTGTCAAAAATGCAAGTCAATAGCGAAAAAATAAAGAACGGGGCTAAATAGCCCCGGTGGCGCAGTTTGTTAAATATACTATAGAACAGTTACGTTAATCAAAGGGGTTTTCTACCGGGACGTGCCAGTTCCCTGGCCAGCTCAATAGCTTTGACCAAGCTGTTTTCTTTGGCGGTACCGTCGCCGGCGATGTCGTAGCCCGTACCGTGGCTGACCGACGTCCGTATGAACGGTAGCCCTAGTGTGATGTTCACCGAGTCGTACGGCGCGAGGAGTTTGAACGGCATTATCCCCTGGTCGTGGTACATCGCGACGACGCCGTCGTATTCACCGGCTATGGTTTCCCTAAAACCCATTTCCGCGGTTAACGGACCGGCTACGCTTAAACCGCGTTCGTTTGCCGTGTTGATGGCCGGTATTATCTCGTTAAGCTCTTCGGCGCCTATAAGGCCGGATTCGCCCGCGTGCGGGTTCAAACCTAATACGGCTAATTTCGGTTGTTTACCTTCCAGGTTTCGTATGAACTCGTTGAGCAGGTATATCGTTCGCAGAATACGTGCCAGCTTGATTCTCGTGTGTATTTTCCTGACCGATACGTGGTCGGATACCAGAGCGACTTTCAACTCGTCGGTATAAAAACACATCGCGTACTTGGATGTGTTCGTCCTTTCGGCGAAAAAGTCGGTATGCCCGTTGTAATAGTAACCGGCTTCGTTTATCGCTTTTTTCGAGAGCGGTCCGGTAACAAGAGCGTCCGCTTCGTTCATTAGAATCGAGTTGACGGCGGTTTCGAGGTACGCGATCGAAGCTTTGCCTGTTTTCGTATTATGTTTGCCTGGCACCGGCGCGCCCAGTCCGGCTACGGAAACAGGAACGAAGTTTACCCTGTCGCCCGCGAAACTCGCTTTTTCCGCCCGTTTAACTATGATCATACCGTTGGAGTCGAAGTCGAACTTCACGGCGGCG
>CBDUXC010000025.1:0-11307 GCA_965371065.1 uncultured bacterium | reverse complement strand
GGATTGGCGCCGGGAGCGCGGGCAAGCAGGCGCCGCCTCGCGGGGCCGAGGCCATGCGGCGGAGCCCCATCGCCGCGAAGAGGCGGGAGCCCGCGGTCGTCTGGCGGGCGGCGCGGGCGCTCGGGCCCGACGGGAACGCGACCTTTGATCTAACAATGCCCGACCTCAGCGGCGCGATGCGCATCATGGCCGTCGTCGTCGACGGCGACGCGTACGGCTCGGCCGAGCGGAGGACGAAGCTCACGGCGCCGCTCCTCGTCGCCGGCCAGGCCGATTATCGCTTCGACCCACGCGTCGGCGTCGTCCGGCGGGAGGAGAACCGCGCTGGCGCCCAACACTTCCGGGAGCGAAGACGTGTCGCTCGCGACGACGGGCGCGCCGGCGGCCTGGGCCTCCAGCGGCGGCAACCCGAAACCCTCGTATAGCGACGGGAAAAGGAACAGCGCCGCGTACCGGTAATAGGCCGGAAGGTCCTCGGGCGAAACCGAGCCGGCGAAAACGACCCGATCGCCCAGGGCCAACCGTTCGGCCGTCTCGAAAACCGGGTCGCTCAACCAGCCAGGTGTACCGACGAGGACCAACCGGTGGGGAAGGTTCCCCTCGGCTGCGGCTCTGGCGTAAACCTCGAGCAAGAACGTTACGTTCTTCCGCGGCTCCAGAGTGCTGACGAACAGGAAGTACGGGAAGTCGAACGGCGCCGGTTCGTTGACGTTGAAGAACGTTTCGTCGGCCGCCAGGTATACGGTAACGGTCTTGTCGGCGGCCCGGGGATACAACTCGGCGACGTCGCGGGCGGTGGAATCGGAGATGGTAATTATCGCGTCGGCGTAGTCGACGGCCCGGCCCAGTTCACGCCTATAATACTGAACGAATTCGGGCGTTTGTATTTCCGGGAACCGTTCGTACGCAAGGTCGTGGACCGTAATCACTACGGGCGGCGCGCCGCGGGGAACGTACTCGTCGAAGAAAAAGGCCGGCGCGTGAAACACGTCCAGTTTTCCGGTAAAAGACCACGGCGGAAAAACGCCCTTGATAGCGCCATACATCGAATTGGGGACCGGGTTCCTCCGCCCGCGGAAGTTCGCGGCGGCCGGGACGAAAGGTTTCGCGCCGTGACGTAAGAAATAATGATAATATAGCGAGTACTTATTATCGGAGTCAATACTTGCCAGCGCTTCGACGAGCTTTCTCGCGTACCGGCGTACGCCGACGCTTTCGGACATTAGGACGCGGCAGTCTATCCCAACACGCATAACGCCCGGATTTTACGATGGATATAGTCCTCTTTTCAACCCAATACTTCGAGGACCCGACCTGGACGAACAAGCAGCATATCGCCGTCCGGCTCGCGGCGGCGGGCCACCGGGTCATATACGTGGACCCGGCGGCGCCCATATCGCCACGTAAGTACAGCTTGCCGGGGCATCTCGCCCGGGCTCTATGGGGCGACCTGGCAGGCGCCAGGTTCCTCTCGTTCACGTACGTCGCTCGGAAGAACCTGTGGGTCGTTTCGCCGCCGTTCCTGGTCCCCAGGCGCTCCGTTTTCGTGCGCCGGTTGAACCGCCGAATAACGACGCGCGGTGTCCTAAAGCGTCTACGCAAGTTGATGAAACGGCTCAAGTTCGAAAAGCCGGTCCTGTGGATATACCGGCCGGAAGCGGTCTGGTTCGCCGGGCGCCTTAACGAAAGGCTCGTCTTTTACGATTGCGTCGACGACTACGTTGACTACCCGATATACCCGTTCGACGAAGACAACGAACGGATACGCCGCGACGAGGCCGAGCTGCTGGCCCGGGCCGACCTGGTCACGACCAGCAGCCGGCACCTGTACGAACGGAAAAGCCCGGCCAACCCGAACACCCACTACGTCCCGAACGTAGCCGACGCGGCTCACTTCGCTCGGGCGGCGGAAGCCGACGTGCATATACCGCCGGACGTCGCGAACCTCCCTGAACCACGCGTCGGTTTCGCCGGCGCCGTCGAGAGCTACAAGCTGGATACGGCGCTTCTATCGGCGATGGCCGACGAACGCCCCGCCTGGCAGATAATATTAATCGGCCCGGCGGCACTGGGCGACCCGGAACTGGACGCGCTGACGGCTAAGCCAAACGTACGCCTGCTCGGCCCTCGACCGTACGTTGAGCTTCCCGACTACCTGTCGGCGATGGACGTGTTGATTATCCCTTACCGGCTGAACGAGTACACCCGAGGCGTCTTCCCGATAAAGTTCTTCGAGTACGTGGCGACGGGAAAACCGGTCGTATGTACGGAACTCCCGGCGCTCGTGGAGTACGGTGGAATAGTCCCGCTGGTCTCGGATCCGTCGGTTTTCATCGAAACCGTCGAACGGGCGCTCGCCGGCGGACAGGATGATAAGCGCCGGGACCGAGTAGACCTCGCGTTCGAGAACACGTGGGAGAAACGGATCGGGAAGTTATCGGGTTTGATAGATGAAACCATAAGCCGTTAACCCTGCGTATATAAAAAACGAGCCGCCTTCTTACGGCGGCTTATCTACCAGTTATATTCAATAATCACACCGACGCGGCGATATGTTCCCGGAACCAGGCGATCGTCCTATCCAGGCCTTCGTCCAGACCGACGGTTACGTCCCAGCCGAGGATTTCCCCCGCCAGGGTAATGTCCGGCCGGCGCCGCTTCGGGTCATCTTCGGGGAGCGGTTCGGTTATCGTCTCCAACTCCGGGTTTACCTTAGATATTATCAACTTCGCGATTTCTGTAACACTTAACTCGTCGGGATTACCTACGTTTACCGGTCCTGTGTAATCGGAATACAACAGGCGTAGTATGCCTTCCACCATATCGGAGACGTAGCATAGAGACCTGGTCTGGTCGCCGGCGCCGTAGATAGTGAGCGGTTCGCCGGCGAGCGCTTGTGAGATGAAATTGGGGATCATCCGGCCGTCGCCCGGACGCATCCGAGGGCCGTACGTATTGAAGATACGCACTATACGGCCGTCTAGGTTCCGGTAACGTTGATACGCCGCGACCGTCGCTTCGCCGAAGCGCTTTGCTTCGTCGTAGACGGCCCTCGGGCCGGTAGTCTTGACGTTGCCGCAGTATTCCTCGGACTGAGGATGTACGTCGGGGTCACCGTAAACCTCGCTTGTCGACGCAAAGAGAAAGCGGGCGTTCTTCTCCAGCGCCAGCTCGCACGCGGTAAACGTACCGCCGGACCCGGCCTTCAATATCTCGAAAGGTAGTTTCCTAAAGTCCACAGGGCTCGCCGGGCTCGCGAGATGGAGCACATAATCGACGGGCCCGGGAACCTCGTACGGTTCCGTACAATCCCGCTCGGTAAACTCGAAACCGGGTTTTTTTACAACGTCCTCTATGTTCTCGACGGACCCGGTTACGAGATTATCCACGACGATGACACGTTGGCCTTCGCTTATGAGCCGCTCGGTCAGGTGTGAACCTATAAAACCGGCGCCGCCGGTAATTAAATAAGTAGCCATAACGCGGTGCTCGCCCATAATACTATAAAACCGACTGATTTCAACCGGAAAACTCGTTTTGCGTAAGACGCCGCAAAAAACGTTCCACGCGCGGGCCGCCGCCTCGAATACCCGTTAAAGAAACGGCGGGCACAAACCCGCCGTCAGTATTACTCCCATCGACCTTTCATATTACCCTTCGAGCTCCTTCTATACCGATTTCGCCCGGCGTATGTTGGTTTGAGCTTTACTGTACAATTCGCTCTTCGCCGGGATCTGCTCCCAATATGCTATCGCGGTCCGGTACTGATGGTTTGTGTACGCTTCGATACCCTTCAGGTATATCGGGTGATAGTTGACCTTCTTCTCTTCATTCGGTTTCTTGCGTTTCTCGGTTACCGGGATCAAGGTTCAACGCTTGTAAGAACTCGGCCTCGTCGGCGTCGTACTTCCCTTTGTTATAAAGGCCGATTCCAGATTATCTACCGCTCGGTTACGCCGTAACGTGTATAATATTAATCGTTCTCAGGGTTCCCGTCAAGCCTATTACCGCTTTCGTGCTTGTAAAATAGCAAGCCCTAACCTAATATCGAGCGTGCTCATACTAGGCATCGAAACGTCCTGTGACGAAACGGCCGCGGGCGTCGTCCGCGACGGGGCAAGCGTAATTTCCAACGTAGTCCGTTCCCAGGCAAACGTCCACAGAGCCTACGGCGGTGTCGTTCCCGAACTGGCCGGGCGCCATCATATTGTCGATATATTACCGGTCGTCGAGTCAGCGCTGGAACCGGTCGGCGCCGACAAACTCGCCGCCGTCGCCGTAACCGTCGGTCCCGGCCTCAACGGCCCCCTCCTCATCGGTCTATCCTTCGCGAAAGCGTTTTCCTTCGCTCACAGTCTTCCCCTCTACGGCGTAAACCACCTGGCCGGGCACGTCGCCGCGCTCCGCTTACTGGACGAACCGCCGAACACGCCGTTCGTAGCTCTTCTCGTAACAGGCGGTCATACCGCCCTATACCACGTCGATGCCTGGGGCGAACACCGGCGACTGGGCCAAACCCTGGACGACGCGTGCGGCGAAGCCTTCGATAAGGTTGCCCGGCTACTTGGTCTCCCGTATCCGGGCGGCCCGTCCATCGAGCCGGCGGCCCTAAGCGGCGACCCAACCGCTTTCTCGTTCCCCCGACCGATGGCCGGGAAAGGTTTAGATTTCTCTTTCGCCGGGCTTAAGACCGCCGTCGCTTTGAAGGTCAAAGAGTACGGCGATAACCCTTTGCCGACGGCCGACGTCGCCGCGTCGTTCCAGGAAGCCGTCGCCGAAACCCTCGCGTTTAAAACGCGGGACGCGTTAAAAACGACGAAGTGCAACCGGCTCGCCGTAGTAGGCGGCGTCGCGGCGAACCGGCGACTCCGGGAAGTAATCTCTATGGAAAATCCGACGGTCGATATATTCTTTCCGCCGTCGGAGCTCTGCGGCGATAACGGCGCTATGGTCGCCGCCGCCGGTTTTATCTCCGTGGAACGCGACGACACGCTCCCCGCCACCGCCGACGCGGTCCCGAGCCTGGAGCTGTAAATCACCCTCCGAAACCACAGCCGCCGCTTAATTCGTGCCACATCAAGAACACGACGACGACTAGAAGTAAAAACGTATACAATAACGCCCGACGCTGGTAGGGTTTCAGCTTCATCAGGTGTTAGCCCTCGATTCTTAACAGCGGCTTTAGTTCCTCGTACGCAGCCGGTGTCCCGGCCACGATATCTATATCGTATATACTAAAAGGCGATCCGTCGAACCGGCTGACCACGCCGCCCGCTTCCGTTACGAGTAGCGTACCGGCGGCCGTGTCCCAGGGCGAAAGCTTCAGCTCCCAGAAACCGTCTAGGCGGCCGGCGGCCACGTACGCCAGGTCCATGGCCGCCGAGCCGCCGCGGCGTATTCCGCGGACCCGCTTCGTAACGCGGCACCAGTTCCCCAGGTTGTCTACGTCGCTCTCGTGCTTGTCGTACGGAAAACCGGTCGCGACTATGCTCTCTATCAGGGACTTCGCGTTGGATACGCGGAGTCGACCCCTATCGCTCCACGCTCCACCGGCGGCGGTCGCGTAAAACCCCTCGTCGTGAATCGCGTCGTGGACTACGCCAACGACCGTTTTTCCTTTGTACTGAATCCCCACCGACACGGCGACCATAGGGTAGCCGTGGGCGAAGTTGTTGGTCCCATCGAGGGGGTCTATTACCCATAGCCAATCGGTGTCCGCCGACGCTTCGTGGCCCTCCTCAGCCAGTATCGAATGGTCCGGGTACTCGCCGCGAACGGCGTCGAACAGATACTCCTCCACCCGCCGGTCGATTTCAGTTACGAGATTAGTCCGGCCTTTATTATCGATTTCGAATTCCCCAAGAAACGCTTCTCGAATATCTGCGGCCGCTTTCGAAGTGACCCGTGACGCGAACTCCAACAACTCGACGTACGGGCCGCGGTCGGCCATTTACTTCAGCACCGCCGGCTTTTTAACCACGGCGCCGGTCCCGGTACCGACCGAGTATTCGGATAAGAACGCCGCCGTCTCGAAAACAATAAAACCCGAAATCACCGTACACCTCTTACTTATATAAAGTATTCCCTGTCTAGTACCCGATATTGAATGGCTTCGGATATATGATTAACCCGTACGTCGGCCTCGCCTTCCATATCGGCGATAGTCCGCGCTAACTTCAATACACGGTGGTAAGCCCGGGCCGATAGGCCCATTTTCTCTATCGCCTGGCGAAGCAACCGTTCGCCTTCGTCGTCCGGGCGGCACAGTTTTTCTATACTCTTGTTGCCCATCTGGGCGTTGCAGTATACGCCCGGCGTGTCTTTAAAACGCTCCGCCTGGACCGCGCGCGTGCGGTTCACCCGCTCCCGCACAACTGCCGACGACTCGCCGCCGTCGCGGGACGAAAGCTCCTGGTAACGCACAGCGGGAACCTCGAGATGGATGTCGATCCTATCCAGCAACGGCCCGCTGACCCGATTCAGGTACTGGCGTATCTGCATCGGCGTACAACGACAGTCGTGGGTGGAGCTACCGAAGTAACCGCACGGACACGGGTTCATCGCCGCCGCCAGCATAAAACGGGCCGGGAACGTTACCGTCGCGGTGGCGCGGCTTATCGTTACCGTACCGTCCTCCATCGGCTGGCGGAGCACCTCGAGAACGTTCCGTTTGAACTCGGGCAACTCGTCCAGGAAGAGAACGCCGTTGTGGGCGAGCGATACTTCACCGGGGCCCGGAATCTGCCCCCCGCCGATAAGACCGGCGTCGGAAATAGTATGGTGGGGCGCCCGGAACGGCCGCGTCGCGACGAGCGCGTCGTCCTTCCGGAGCTGCCCGGCGACGCTGTGAACCTTGGTCGTCTCCAACGCTTCGTCGAGAGACATATCGGGGATTACTGTCGGGAGCCTTTTCGCGAGCATCGTCTTCCCGGAGCCGGGCGGGCCGACCATCAGCATGTTGTGCCCGCCGGCGGCCGCCACCTCGAGCGCGCGTTTCACGTGCTCCTGACCTTTGACCTCGTTCAAATCTAAACTGTAGTCCCGGGCTTCTTTGAACGCTTCCTGTACGCTTACACGTCGAGGTTCGACCTCTTCGTTACCCGAAAGGAAATCAATCGCCTCCGTAAGCGTACTTACGGGGATAACATCTATACCGTCGACGACGGCCGCTTCGTTCGCGTTGTGAACCGGTACGAGCAACCCGCGCAGCCCCATGTCCCGGCAGAGTACGGCGATCGGTAGCGCGCCGTGTATCGGCCGTACTTCTCCGTCAAGCGCCAGCTCGCCGAAGAGGGCATATCCGTCCAAGCGCCGGCAATCGGCCTGACCGGTAGACGTAAGCATTCCAACCGCGATAGGCAGGTCGAAAGCCGAACCCTCCTTGCGTACGTCCGCCGGCGCAAGGTTGACGGTGAAGAAGCGGATCGGTACGCCGTACGGCGGCGAGTTACGTATGGCCGCCTGGACTCGCTCGCGGGCTTCTTTCACAGCCGAGTCGGGTAACCCAACGATAACCATACGCCGGTCGTTCGATTGGCCGGCGTCGACCTCCACGTCGACCTTATACGCGTCTACGCCCATCAAGGCGGCCGATGTTATCCTGGTGTGCATCGTTTACTTCGGTTGTTTCCCTTTCGGTGTTTCCGTTGTTACCGCGGCGGGCTTTTTCTCCGTAGCCGTTTCGAGCACTTCTTTAGCTTCTTCTATCAACGCGGCGGCTTCCTCCTCTATAGCGATGAACTCGAGCTTCTTCTCGCCCGTCGCCCAGAAGTAAACGGCCGTCGCGAGCACGAGAACGAGAATAACCGCCGGCGCTATATACATCAAGAGCGCGGAACCGGTCGCGAGGGAGAAAGTTATCAGGACCAGACAGAGCAGGAAGATTATCAAAGCGAGGGCGATGTTTATCTTGTTCTTCTTCGCTTCGGCGACCAGGCCGCCTTTAACGGTCGGTTCGGGGAAAACGTCTTCCTCGACGAGCCGCTCGGCGAGCTGTTTTATCAACTCCCGGCGCTTCTCCTGGGACAGAAAGTCGCTGCCCATTATGCCGGTTATTACGTCTTCTATAATGTCGTTTGACGGGGGATAGTCGCCCTTCGCCAACCCCTCTTCCCTGGAAACGCTGTTTATTGCCGACGTTATCAACAAGCGGCTTGGAACTGCGCCGTCGTCCAGCGCCCGGACGACGGTTATGTATACTTCGTCTGATACGGTGCGCAGTCGCCTCGCGTACCGCCGGGCTTCCACCTTAAGCGTAACGTAGTACCCGGCGAAGCCGGCCATCAGCGAGATGAACAAACCGATAACGAACAGGAATATCTGTAAGTTGAAGGTTATTATTCCCTTGACCGCTTCGACTATTCCCGCCATAGATGCTCCCCTCTCAGATTTACTAAGGGCGTTTCTTAAGCGTTTAACGTATTATATGATATTCAGCGTCTTCTTGTTATAGTTTTTTACCGGCTTTTTATATCACCAAACATCGGACCGCCCCGTTCCGCGAGAAACCCGCGAAGTCCTCTAATAGTCGGAAGACCGGCCCGGCCGCCCAGTTTCGTACATTTTAGCGCCGCTACGGCAGCTGCTAATACCATAGCCCGTTCGAAATCCAAACCGAGCAAGACCGCCGCGTCCAAACCGCCGTGGAACGCGTCACCGGCGCCGGTAGTGTCCACCACTTCTACGTCGAAAGCCGGCACCTCGAAGAAACGGTCGCCGTCCAGACCGACGGCGCCCCGTCCGCCCAGGGTAACGCCGGTGTACGTCGGGCCGTAGTCCCGGAGTCGCCGGCACGCATCTTCAAGCGGCGCGTCGCCGAACATCTGTCGGGCGAACTTCCCGGACGTTACGGCGACGTCGGTATACTCAAGCAGTTCCTCCGTACCGTCGTAAACGGACCCGCAGTCGTAGATGACGGCGGCGCCGTTTCCTTTCGCTCGCTTCGCGGCCGCGATCGCCGCGTCCATATCATAGCCGTCGACGTGTAATATTCGTGTTTCGCTTACCGTAGCTATCCGCGGGTCGTCGGCCGCCGTCTCGCTCAGTCCGCCGTGCTTCGAGATAACGGTCCGGTCACCCGAACCCTTGTCGACAAGGCAAATCGAGACCTGCGAACCGAAACCCGTTTGGACGGCGTCAGGATGAACTTCAATACTTTCCCGTTCGAACTCGGATACTATAAATCGCCCGGCGAAGTCGTCGCCCACCTGGCCGATAAACGACGCCCGGAACCCTAGCCTGGCTACGGCCGTAAGGGCCGTGCCGACCGGCCCGCCGCCGTGCCTTTCCATCGTCAGCGCGTGGACCTTCTCGTCGCGTTCAGGGTAACGTTCGAGCAGACACACCACGTCCATCGCGGCGCAACCGAGCCCGACCACGTCGAAAGCGCGGTCGGTCGGCGGGGACCAGGGCAGCGTAAATTGGCGGCGACCATCCATTCGGAAATCCACTAAAAAAGGGCTTTCGTTAAAATACCGCACCGGCCGGTCGAAATCAAACGTTTTCCCGGTTGTTCGGTTCAACTACTACAAATGAAAACCCCGCGGCATGAACCGCGGGGCTATATCGTTAATTTTACCGTTTAATGGTACGACGTTTTCATCGCTCCGGCGCCGGCGGCTTTTTCCGCTTCTTCGTCGGAAACTTCTGTTACCGGCGCTGCGAGTGTGGCCGCCAGGTCATCCAGGTCTTCGGCGTTATCGAGCAGGTCCTGGCTCCGGCCGCCGACGGCTCTCTCGATAGTTTTGTCCTTTTGTTTCTTGACCAACTCGGCGGCTTCGTCCCGATTCCCCTCTTCTATTAAAGCCTGCGCCTGTTCCATCACTGCGGCGTTTTCCATAAGGTAGCCCGTGTTAACGACTTCGGTAACCTCGTTGGCCGCGACGATCTCCTCGTTTTTTATGAAGTGCATCGCGAGGGTCGTCTCGGCATACAGGTCATTCTTGTCGGCGATGGCGTCGTCGTACTTCATCGCGACACGGCCGAGGGGCAGCAAGGTCTCCTCTGTGACCGCGGGAAGGTTCAGCTCGATGAAGATCGTCCGTTCTTCGGTACTGGCCATGTCGCCGACGGCTATAGCGTAACGGTTGTCGCCCAGGTCGTCGTAAGGATACCCGTGCACCTTCGCGATGGTGACGCCGGGTTCGAGCTCCAGTTCCAGGCTGACCGACGTGGCGACGAGGTTCACCATACCGCTTATCTCGCGGGCGAATATCGAAGGTATTTCGTCGGGCCGGGCGACGTAGTAGTAATTGCCGGCCCCCGAGGTCGCGAGCATAGTTAGCATCTTGTCGTCGTAGTCGGCGCCCACGCCCATCGTCGTCGTGTAGATGTTCTTCTTGTTGAGCTCTTTGCGTACGATAGAAGCCAGAACTTCCCGGTCGGTTATCCCTTCGTTCGCAAGCCCGTCCGAAAGGAGTATCACGCGATTGACGTACTTCTTCTTCGCGTTCTTGCGCACCAGTTCGTAACCTTCTTCAAGACCACCGGAAAGGTTGGTCATATCGCCTGTGTATATCTCGTCTATCTTGGACTTGAGCTCGGTCTTGTTCTCGACGCGGGTCGGCTTCTGGATGACGGTTACGCCGGTCTCGTACGCGACGACGCTGATTATGTCCTGTGGACCCAGGTTGTCTATGACGTACTTGGCCGCGTCCTTGACGTAGTCGATCTTGCCCGCTTCGTTCATCGAGCCGGACCGGTCGATTACGAGGCAAAGGTTAAGCGGCAACCGGTCTATCTTTTCCACACCCGTTGATTCGCCGGCCACGAACTTGACCTCCAGGTAAGCCCTGTTGGTCTCGCCCACAAGACCGTAGTCGTTGCCAAGAATCGGCCAGAAGCTGAGCGCCGCGCCTTCGAATACCGGATCGATCAGCCCGTGGACCGGCCCGGTGTTGTTAATGACCACGGTCTCGCCGGTCAGGGCGAAGATTAAGCGCGTGGACAGGTCGTCGGCCATGGCCATAACTTCGTTTTCGCCTTCGCCCACGATCTGCTCGGCTATGACCACTTCGGCTGTCTCAACGTCGATAACGTGGGCGTCGAAGCGGAGCTCGCCGCTAATACCGAGCACCGACCCGGTAATCATCAGGTCGGCGTTCAGAAGCTTCCCTATCTTCTGAGCGTTCAGCGGGTCGGTCAGCTCGGACAGCTCCAGCTTCAACTCGGCCAATACTTCGTCCAGGTTATCGCGGGTAACAACGGTGAGGTGCTTCGACTGCTTCAGGTCCGTCGTAACCATCTTCGCGACCGCCGTCTCCAGGTAGTCCAACTCTGGCCCCACCGGGCGCCGGTCCAGCGAGCGGG
>CBDUXC010000024.1:0-11359 GCA_965371065.1 uncultured bacterium | reverse complement strand
ATCAACCCCCCACGAAGGGGACGATAATGTTAAGAAAACCTATATTTATCCTATCCGCGGTCGCTTTAGCCGTATCAGCGTGGGCTGCGGATAAGTACGCCGGCGAGTTCTTGAGCTACGGCGTGGGCGCGCGCGCCTTGGGAATGGGCGGTGCCTTCTCCGCCGTCGCCGACGACGCAACCGCGGCCTATTGGAACCCGGCGGGACTTGCTACGCTTGAACAGAACGAAGTGAATTTTATGCACGCTTACGCGTTCGGCGGACTAGCGAACTACGATACCATCTTCGGTTGCTACCGAACCGGCAAATACGGGACTTTCGGCGGCGGGTTATTGCGGCTGAGCGTACAGGACATCGTGATAACCGAATGGGACGACCCGAACGCCGAAGATAGACGCCCGGTGGTTAAGCGTGAAGTCAACTGGAGCGACAACGGTTTCTTCGTATCATACGGGCGCCCCCTGTGGAAGCGGATAAACTTAGGCGGCAACTTCGTGTATATACGGCAGGGGGCGACGGACGTGGGCACGTCGTCCGGGCAGGTCGTCGACTTGGGCGTTCTAGCGGGCCCGTACGGTCCGTTCAAGTTCGCCGTCCACGCGCAGAACATCGTCGGCAGAATCAAATGGTCTACCGGTACGACCGAGACAATCCCGTTCAACCTGAGGTTTGGGACGTCGTACTCGCGGGTGATAACGTCGGCGGACAGCGAATTAACGTTAGCCCTTGACGGCGATATGAAAAACGCCGGATACGACGTCGCCGCCGGCTTCAACGCCGGCAATTTGAGCCTGGATATACACAGCGGCGTCGAGTGGTGGTACAGGCGGGTCGTAGCTCTCCGCTTCGGCGTCGAGAAACGGCAAGAAGATCGTACTGACATCTCCGGCGGCGCCGGTTTGCGTATTGCGGCGGCCCGGATGACTTTCGGCGTTGACTACGCCTATATGGGCGACCCCGGTATCGGCAGCACGCACCGCGTCTCCGCGTCGGTAGGTTTTTAATTACCGGATTCGCTGAACTATGTTATAATAACCGCGGTGGTGATTATCAATGTTCGGTTCGATAGGCGTTCCGGAAATACTTCTCATACTTCTCGTAATCCTCGTTCTTTTCGGCGCACGGCGTTTGCCCGAAATCGGCAAAGGGCTCGGTAAGGGCATCCGGGAGTTCAAGAAGG
The DNA here is from genome assembly GCA_965371065.1 of uncultured bacterium. Classification (GTDB taxonomy): domain Bacteria; phylum RBG-13-66-14; class B26-G2; order WVWN01. The sequence goes on along the minus strand of CBDUXC010000024.1, from coordinate 10,179 downwards.
CTTCCCGCGAGATTACCGACGAGTTTACCCGCGATGAAGAAGAGAAGGGAAAATAGGGTGGCGGCCTAATTTAACTTTGGTATAATCGCAGGAACGACGTTTTCGTCGTTCCTGTTTTTGCTTAAAGGGAACGATGCTCGATGTAGGGTTCGATATACGCCCTTTGCAGACCGCACACAAGTTCCGGGGGATCGGGCGGTACACGGCGGAGTTGTATTCGGCGTTATCGGAAGGGGGAGACGACATAAATCTCCACCTTCTCGGGCTCGCCGACGGGCCGGAGCCGTCATATCCAGAAACCGCGAGTTTTACCGGCATAAAACTGCCGACCGACCATAACCGATATCGGTCGGTCCTGCTGGACCTTGTAAGAACGCCCGGGGCCGTCCGAGCGATGGACGTTGCGGTTATGCATTATAATATGCAGGTGGTGCCGCCCCGTTCGCCGAAACCGTACGTAATGACCGTCCACGATTGCATATCGGCCGTCTTCCCGAGCGGGTCCGTTTTACGTAAAGAGAAGTTTACCTTTACTATCCAGGCCGCCGCCGCGCGGCGGGCCGCGGCCGTCATAACCGTTTCCAACTCGTCCAGGCGCGATATCGTTAGGTATATGGGCGTTTCGCCCGGTAACGTTCACGTTATTTACGAAGCTTGTTCGTCCCGGTATAAACGTGCCGTTCGTCGCGACGAATTAAAAAAACAAGTTAATCTACCGGACGAATACCTATTATACGTTGGAGCGACCGATTATCGTAAAAACTTAAAAGGACTGGTCGAGATTTACGGGCGTTACTGCGAGCGGTCCCGGGCGCCGCTGCCCCTTGTGCTTACGGGAAGCCCGGAATACTACAAAAACGTGCGTTTTGCGTGGCCGGAAGGAACCCACGGCGGCATCGTCGAAGGCGAAATAGTCTATACGGGTTTTTTACCCGAAGAGTTGATGCCCGCCCTATACTGTGGCGCTCGGGCTTTCCTGTTCTCTTCCCTTTACGAAGGGTTCGGATTACCGCCGCTGGAAGCTATGGCGTGTGGGACGCCCGTAATCGCGTATGATAATTCGTCGGTTTCGGAGATCGTGGGGCGGTGGGGTTTGCTCGTACCGACAAGCGACGTTGACGCTTTCGTAACCGAAGTGATACGAGCGACGACCAACGGCGGTTTACGTGACGAACTTAGTGCCGCCGGGTTGGAACGGGTCGGTCATTTCTCCTGGTCGAAGGTTGCAAGCGAGACGGCCGAAATCTATCGGGAGGTCGTTCGGTGCGCGTAGCCGTTTACCACAACCTGCCGTCCGGCGGAGCGAAGCGCTTCCTCCACGATTTGGTAGCTGCGCTGTCTTCGGACGTCGAGTTCCACCTTTTCGTTCCTGCGTCGGCCGACCGGGGTTTCTATTCGCTCGCGCCGTACGTCGCGTCCGAAACGGTTTATCCTTTCAGGTTAAAGACCATAAGCGACTACGTAGGTCCTTTGGGGCGACCTTTCGACGTCGAGAGGCTTTGGCGTTTATGGCGGCTGGCCGGGCGGGTCGCCGACGATATGGACGCCGGCGGATTCGACGCGATACTCGTGGATCACTGCAGGTTCGAACAGTCGCCGTCGCTTTTAAGGCGCGTGAAAACCCCCACCGTTTATTACTCGCAGGAAGTACACCGCCGGTTATTCGAACACCCGCTGTTGACACGTCCGAACTACGGTTTACGGAATCGTTTAGGCGACTTTTTAAGCCTGCCGTCGGATACGTTGGCAAGAGAGAGAGACAGGAAGAACGCCGCGGCCGCCGATTATATCATAGCGAACTCATATCATACCCGCGAGGCTTTGATAAAAACGTACGGCGTTTTCCCCGACGTGATTTACCCGGGCGTGGACTTATCCCGGTTTCCGACGGCGCTTCCGGCGGGCAAACGAGAGAACGCCGTGCTGTCCGTCGGCGTCCTTGCGCCGTTCAAGGGGCACCGTTTTACACTCGAAGCCCTCGGCGAAGTCGCCCAGGTGGTGCGGCCGGAACTGCGGGTGATATATAACAGGGAGTTCCCCGGCGAGATAGGGTATATGGAAACGCGGGCTCGGGAACTGAGCGTCTCGCTCGAGTTGTTGTCTATGCTTTCCGAAGAGGATATAGTAAAAGAGTATCAACGGTGCAGGGTCGTGGCCCTGGCCCAGGTGGTCGAACCGTTCGGGCTTGTGCCGCTCGAGGCGATGGCCTGCGGGACGCCCGTCGTCGCCGTGAAGGAGGGCGGTTTCCGGGAGACGGTGGCCGACGGCGTAGTCGGTAGGTTGGTTGACCGGGATACTAAAAAGTTCGGCGGAGCGATAACGGGACTGCTAACCGACGACGCTCTTTGGGCCGGGATGGCCGGTAACTGCCGTTCGTACGTAGAGGAGAGCTGGACGATCGAGATATCGGCGGCCCGGTTCCTTGAGGTTTTCAAACGGGCCGCGAAAGGGTAGCTATGGAACTTCTCGCTGTCGATGTCGGTAACACCCAGATAGTCTGTGGTCTTTTCGACGAAGGGAAACTACTTCCCAGCTTCCGACTGTCTACTTGCGCCGAACGGACCGCCGACGAGTACGGTGTACTTATTGCTCGCCTGACCGAATTTAAGACCGGCCGCGAAGTCGAAACGACGGATTCTATTGTCTGCAGCGTCGTACCGCCGTTGACTGATAAAATCGAGACGGCTCTGGAACGTTACTTCGGCCGGAGACCGACCGTCGTAGGGCCGGATTACTCCCGGCTCGGCATAAACGTCGTCTACGACCGGCCGGAAGACGTAGGCGCCGACCGGGTTGTGGACGCGCTTGCCGCCCGCGAGGCTTTCGGCGCGCCCGTGATTGTAGTAGACTTCGGGACAGCCACCACCATTGACTTGGTAAACGCCGATGGCGATTACGTCGGCGGGGCGATAATGCCCGGCCTCGATCTGGCGGCGAAAACCCTTTCGGAGTCGGCGGCCCGGCTCGTACCCGTCGAGTACGAAGCGCCGGCGTCGGTCGTCGGGAAAAATACTAATGATTCCATCCGTTCGGGGTTGATTTACGGAACCGCCGCGGCCGTTGACGGTATGATCGAAAAGTTCCGGGAAGAGATAGGCGAGAAGTGCCCCGTAGTCGCGACCGGCGGGCTGGCCAAATACGTGGTCGGACCCTCCGAATACATGGAGGTCGCGGACCCTGACCTAACCCTGAAAGGTTTGTGGCTCGCTTACCAAAAAACCGTCGGCAAGTAATTCCTGTGCTTATAATAAGCCGGTAAAAGCGGAAGGAACGCTTATGCGTATTGTAATAGTATTAATGATTCTCGCGAGTGCCGCCGTCAATCTTCTTTCCGTCGCTGGTTGCGGCGGCGGAGAAGAAGAAAACACGGAGACCGTCGACACGTTATACAAACCCCCGCCGGTCGAGTACGTGGTCGGTAAAGTCGAGATTGACGAAGAAGCCAAGGAGCCGTCGGTCACGCTACGAATAGCCGTCGCTCCCGGAACGGCAAAAAAGGATATTAAAAGGCTTTTCAACTACTTCGATAAACATAAGTATCCGGAGTACGACATTATTTGGGTGGACGTATACTTCGACGTTGAGAGTGCGAAGACCGGCGGGACGGAGGATACGTCGCTCGTTGCTACCCTACGCGTAAACCGGCCGAACTTCCGCGAAGAACGCTACGTGGACGAGATGTTAGGGGCCGTCGACGAGGACCCTTATCGGATAACGTCGGATTCCGAGGAAACGATATACCTCGGTTCCCGCAGTCGAATGTTCGACTCGATGAAGCAGGCCGAGACTCTCTTGAACTTAATGGGCGAGCGTCCCGGACACGCTATCTATAAAGTTACGTGGGACGGACCGGAGCATTGCGAGTTGACATACAGCCTTCGCCAGAAGATGCTGGTCCGATACAACGAGGGCCGGTCCAAGGAGACCTGGATGGACATGACCGTCGGGGAAATCGAGTTCGCGACCCGCGGCGGCGGCTTCGGCGGCAAGCGAAAACACGGCGAAAACTATACCTTTATCAGGTTGAGCCCCGAAGACGAGGAGACCGAGGAGCCGAGTTAATTCCTACGGAAAATGACAACAGGGTCGGTATCACGACGACGTTGCCGATAGAAGTAATAATGGGCGCGGGTACGCGCCCGGTCGATTTAAACAACCTTTTTACCGGCGGCACGGCCCCGGGCGAGGCCGTCCGGCGGGCCGAGCGCGCCGGCTTCCCGCGCAACTGTTGCAGTTGGACCAAGGGAATTTTCGATACGGTACTTTCGTACGGAATTAAAAAGGTCGTAGGCGTAACCGGCGGCGATTGCAGCAATACAATCGCCCTGATGGAAACGTTGGAGGACGCCGGCGTCGAGGTGATACCTTTCGCTTTTCCGCACAGGCCGGGCCGGACCGAACTTACCCGCGAAATGGAACGTCTAACCGAGCGGTTCGGCTGCGTAATGAGCGCCGCTTATGATCAATACGAAGCCCTCGCGACGATCAGGCAAGACCTGGCCGAAATTGACAGATTGACGTGGGAAGAAAGCAAGGTTACCGGCGCCGAAAACTACGGTTTCTTGTTGACGGCCAGCGATATGAGCGCCGGCGACGTAGACGGTTTCGGCGAAAGGGTGAAGGGATTTATAACCGAAGCGAAAGCCCGAAAGCTGTCGCCGCCGGAGACGCGGTTGGGGCTTTTGGGCGTTCCGCCCATCTTCTCGGGTTTGTTCGGTTTTCTGGCTGAACGGGACGCCGGAGTCGTTTACAACGAGATACCGCGGCAGTTCGCGATAATCTCCGGCGCTCCCGACCTGATTTCCGCGTACGCGGAATACACGTACCCTTACGGGGTTTGGACACGGCTTAAAGATATTAAAAAGGAAGTAAAAAAACGGAGGATAGTCGGCGTTATCAACTATGTCCAGAGCTTTTGCTACCGCCATATCGAGGATATCCTTATAAGACGGCATTTAGACGTACCGGTGCTGACGCTGGAGGGCGACCGACCGGGGCCGCTATCGGCGCAGACGGAACTACGATTGGAATGTTTCCTTGAGATGCTTCGGCGGCGGACGTTACATTTATAGCCCGGAACCACCTTTTCATTTAAGGCGGTACCAACGACTATACCATTCAATTCAAAGCAGTTACGCCGGTAACTTATCCGAGCGGGTTCGAATTACCCTAATCTCGCTACATTACTATTCTTATACTCCCGTCCCACTCGCCGCGTTCCCATACGCCGGCTATAGGTTCGCCGCAACCGGCGCATTTCCCGTTTACTATATTGTAGTCGGTTATAAGGAAACCGAAACGCTCTACGAGTAAACGGCCGCATACCGGGCAGTACGTGTTGTTGCCCTCGTGCCCCGGTACGTTTCCTACGTACGGGAAACGGACGCCTGCCTCGAGTGCCGTTTCTCTGGCCATAGTAAGCGTCTCCACAGAAGTCGGCGGCAGGTTCGCGAGCTGATACATCGGCGTAAACCGGGAGAAGTGTAGTGGAACGTCCGGGCCCAAGTTATCGAGTACCCAACGGATTAAGTCTTCGATCATCTCTGGTGAATCGTTCAACGTCGGGACGATCAGGTTGGTTACTTCGAGCCAGACGCCCATCTCCTGTATAATCCTTAAAGCGTGTTGGACCGGCTCGATTCGCCCGCCACAAACCTCCTGGTAGAAATTATCCGTAATCGCTTTGAAATCTACGTTAGCGGCGTCGGCCACCTCGCACAGCTCTCGCAGCGGTTTTTCCTCGATATAACCGGCCGTAACCAGGACGTTCCGTAGACCTTCTTTACGAGCCAAACGGCAAGTGTCTATCGTATATTCGAAAAAAACTATCGGTTCCGAGTATGTATACGCTATAGACTTGCAACCGGCGGCCAGCGCCTCGGCGACGGTTTTCTCCGGGCTAAGGTCAACGTTGCGCGTATCTTCCGGCGGCGTCTGGCTGATGCCCCAGTTCTGGCAGTATTTACAGTGCAGGTTGCATCCTGCCGTCGCGACCGAGTATATAGGTGTCCCGGGCATAAAATGGAACAGCGGTTTTTTCTCCATCGGGTCCACGTGGACGGCACAAGGCTTCCCGTAGACCAGCGTCTTCAACCGCCCTTCGACGTTAATCCGTACACGGCAGTCGCCCCGCTGGTAGTTATCTAATACGCAGCGGGTGGGGCAAAGGGTGCATTCTATCGAAACGGCCATATAGTTAAAGCTGAAACGTCGATTTCGTTAAGTTGCGGTTAAACCCAGTTTAATAATTACGCACTTAAATCCGATTCTATAGGTAAAAGTGGTACTTTAACTTAGTTTATTCTAGCGCTCCGATCGTACTACATAAAAAAGAACGTTTCGTATGCCCAGACTAATATGAGGTTAATTATTAATACAGGGTACATTAACCGTCGGTTTTTTACGGAGAGGTAACGCGCTGCGCCTATTACGAACAACGGTACCATAAAACTCCAGATGCGTTCGGTTTCTCCTAAAGTTAACCCTGATATATTGAACAATAAGAAACTTATCGAAAAAGCTAATACGAAGATATACCCGATGACTGCGTGTTCATTTCCTTTTAGGTTTCGCCATAGGTTACGTACGAACATTACAGTGGTCGGAGGGCCTAAAAGGAAACCGAAAGCGATGAGGTTTCCCGGAACCCACATTATATACGAACGGTGCTTGCCTACGTACGGTTTCCCACCCAAGAAATTTAACTTAATCCAATAAAGTATATTCCAACCTGCGCTCCACCACCGCTCGGTCGTCTTCTGTTGTTCTTTGAAAACGGCGACTATGTCGAAGCCTAAAGTTAGATATAACGCTCCGAAAAACGATATAAAAACCGTCGCGACTACTGCTGACATTAACGCGGTTTTCTTTAATCTTAACCCGATTATACGGCGATACGACGAATTATTGCACGCGTTTTCCGGATGGATGTGTCCCAGTTTGCTTTTAGTGCGGGGTCGGGTTATACAAAAAATAACCGACCATACAGGAATTAAAAAGGCGAAAAATACCAGTTCGTAAGTGAAGAAAAACCCGACAGCAAAGAATAGACCCGCTAGAAACGCATACGTTAACCTCCCCCTTACGAAGTACAGGATTATTGAATAAGCACAAAGGGAACCTAAAAACGCGAATACAATATCTAACCGGGGGGCGTACAATAAAAGGCTAGGCGTCGTAATATATAATAACGCTGCATAATCGGCCGTTTTTCTATCGAATATTTCCAAAGCGGTTTTCCACACTACGAAGGCGCCAATACCTCCGACTATTACATTTGCGACCGAGATTAACCGCCAATTTGGACCTAATAGTTTTACTAACGGGTAAAGATAGACGAATATGCCGGGCGGGTGAACAGTCGTATGTCCCCTCATTCCTTTAACGTTAAGATGGTAGTTTTGGAGGAAGTTTCCTTTACCGTACAATTTCATCGCGTCGTGGTAATATTCGCCCACGGTAATCGAATATATTTTTGTAAAACCGCCGTCGACTGAGTTGACGGCTACCGCCAAAGATACAAAAGCCGCCGTTAGGAAAACGAGTTTACCGGACGGTCCTAGTTTAATATATAGAGGTATTGTGAAAAGGACTATGGCAAAGACAAACGGTGGAAGAAGACCGTACGCGTTTACCCTGATGTCAAGAAAAGCAAAAAAGGGCGATATCGCAATAACGTCGTCTACCGGTCGCGATAATATACGTACTATAACAACCAGCGCGGTCACCGCACAAAATGCGCCGACCTGAAACCAGAAGCTACCCAGGATAGCTTTGGCTCTTTCCATCGAGGTTAGTTACCGCCTTCGTTTATCTACGACCTGCCAGAACCGGGCGTCTTCCGCCGATAGGTTCCCCTTCTTCACCGCTTCCTCGAACACCGCTTTCCGTTCCGCCTCGCTCGGCCCCGCCGGTACTTCTGTCGTCGTCAGGCTCTGAACCGTTAACGTTACGGCCATCGCCAGGCCGACAGCAATGAACGCAAGTATAATGAACTCGTTTTTAGTCGGTTTCTTCACGTTCCGGCGAGGCGTTTCCTTCGAGTAGCGTACCTTGGCTGTTTATATAGTCCGCTATCTTCACTACCTCGAGGATGTCATCTATCGCGTAATCGGCGCCGCCGCGGCCCTTTCCGGATAGGTCGCCGTAGTGGGCGTAGATGGTAGTGATGCCGATTGCTTTTGCGCCGGCTATATCCCGCTCGGGCCAGTCGCCCACCATCAACGCTTCGTATGGTTCGACGTCGAGCCGTTCTAGTACAAGGTCGAACGGTTCGCGGGCGGGTTTCAGTCGCCCGGTGTCGTCGTGGGTTACTACCGCGTCGAAGAGGTTAAGCAGTCTAAGGTACGCCAGGCGGAGCCAAGCCTGCCGCGCAGGCGCGTCCGAGAGCACGGCGAGTTTCAAGCCGCGCTTCGCCAACTCGAGCAGAGTCAGGTTGACGTGAGGATAAAGGTTTAACGTCCCTTCCCGGCCTTGCCGATACCCTACTATACCGGCGGCGAGTACGCGTTCGTCCACGTGACCCAGGACCGATTTCAGGTACTCGTCGAAGACGTGTTGGTACTCGATACCGTATTCGCCGTAAATTTCATTTATACCGGCGACGGTCTCATCTCGTGTCCGCGGCAAACCGGCGTCCACCATCGCTTCGGCGGCGGCTTCCACGGCTCGCTCTTTCGTCCTGGTAAAGTCGGTAAGCGTATTGTCCAGGTCGAATATTACGGCCCTAAGCACTACTACCCCCGTAAACGCCGTTTGCGAACGGCGGCGCTTGATGGGTTAACTTGGAAACGCCGCTCATACTTTAGTTTATCACGACTACGCCTGTTATGCAATAAAGCCGGACCGTCAAGGCCGTACGCGTTAAACTGTTATTTTTCCTTGCGTATCTGCCTGGTTCTTGTTAGTATCGCTGGCTTTCTGGAAAGGAAAACGTATGCCGACGTTGTTAGAGGTAATGCAGGCCGTGGCCGATTACTACGGTTCACCCCTGGCGGAGGATGACGGCGTCTACAGCCTTGAAATCGTCGTCGGCGACGGCGAACGGACCCAGGTCGTCCACGGGACGGTACAACAGGACCGCATTGGCCGCGACGCGTTCATGGTCTTCACCCGCGTGGGCGAATGGTCCGACGCGATAAACGCCGAAGGGCTTCTGGAGCTGAACGTAACCGCGCCGTACGTGAAAGCAGCCAAGTTCGGCGGCCACCTAATCGCGTGCGGTGACCAATTGCTGGACACGTGCCAGGTCGAAGAAGTCGTGAATACCATCGAGGAGGTCGCGAATTTCGGCGACTTCCTTGAGGAAGCTATTTTCGGGAGCGATTCGAACTAGCCGCTCGGCCGGCGGAACGTGCCGCCGACTGTTTTGCCTTGACTACGGTAAGCGTGTATGATATTAGTTTGCCAAAGCCGAGGTAGCTCAGTTGGTAGAGCACGGGACTGAAAATCCCGGTGTCGGCAGTTCAATTCTGCCCCTCGGCAATTATCGTATTTTATTAAGCGTCTTCATTTTTAACCAAAATCAAAGGAGTAAACACGTGAACAAAAAGTTAATCATACTTGTAGCGGTTGGCGTAGTGGTCGGCGGGTTCACCCTTGCTTGCTGCGGCGACCTTTTCGGCGGCAAGGAAGAAGATGGCGGGCCCGATATCACTATACCCGATATCGAGATCCCCGGCGGCCCGACGGTGAAGAGCGGTACGCTGGTCGGCCCGGGCGATTCGGATTCGTTCGATATCAATACGACCGAAGACTATCTCGAGGTCACTTACACGTGGCCGTCGAACGCGAGCTACTGGGTGAAAGTCCACGGGCAGGACGGTTCGGTGCTCGGTGACTTCGATCTGGCCAACGGCGAAATTATCCAGCTTTACGGCGGCGGCAAGTTCACCCTTACTGTCTACTCGGTATCGGGCAACGGCGCCTGGACGGCGACGTATACGCCGTAAAACGACCGGTATTTCGCAACTAACTGTAACGTAACGTTCGGTCCGGCGGTAATATCCGCCGGGTCCGGCTGTTGCGTGTTAGCGCCGGCGTAGCTCAGGGGTAGAGCAACACATTCGTAATGTGTCGGTCCGGGGTTCAAATCCCCGCGCCGGCTTAAATTAATACCCCCCGACCAGGGGGGTATTATCGGATCTTAACCGTACGGAGTAAATAGTCAGGGATATTTAT
>CBDUXC010000023.1:0-11410 GCA_965371065.1 uncultured bacterium | reverse complement strand
CCAAAGACGCCGTGGACGAACTCCGGGACGAGGGGCTCAGCGTCGGGTCGGCCAAGGTCTGGACGTTCCGCCCGTTCCCGGGCGAGACGGTCCGGGAACTTCTGTGCGGCCGCAAGCAAGTCGTCGTGATCGACCGCAACGTCAGCTTCGGCCACGAGGGGATATTCTGCACCGAGACGAAGGGCGCGCTGTATAACGAAGCCGACCGTCCGCCTATAAGGAACTTCATCGCCGGGCTGGGCGGCCGGGACGTCAAGGTCCGGGACATCAAGGCGATGGTCGAGCTGGCCCAAAAGGACGACACGCCGGACCCCTACTGGTACGGTCTTAAGCCTTAATATAGGTGCCGGGCTTAATCTCGGCCCGAAAGTAAACCCGACAAACGCGAGGGCTTAATATAAAGGAGTATCGATGGCCGAAAAAAAGGGTAAACCGAAGAAGCTGACGGTTCCCGAGGAAGAATACATGTGCCCTGGGCACCTGGCGTGCCAGGGTTGCGGCGCCACCGTCGCGATGCGGTATGCGTTAAAGGCGCTGGGCCCTAAAACGGCTCTTGCGATGCCGGCGTGCTGCTGGTCCGTCATCGACGGGCCGTTCCCGTACACCAGCCTGTCGATTCCGATTTTCCACACCGCTTTCGAGACCGCGGCGGTCATGGCTTCGGGGTTGAAGGCCGGCTTCGATATAATGGGTAAGAAGGACGTAACGGCCGTGGCCTGGGGCGGCGACGGCGGTACCGCCGACATCGGCATCCAGGCCCTCTCCGGCGCGGCCGAGCGCAATGACGACATTCTCTACATCTGTTACGATAACGAGGCCTATATGAACACCGGCGTCCAGCGCTCGAGCCAGACGCCCTGGGGCGCGTGGACCACGACCACGCCCGAGCGCCACTTCAAGAAGCTGCCCAAGAAGAACATGGTGGACATTATGGCGGCCCACGGAATTCCGTACATCGCCACGTCGGCGATGGCTTTCCCCGAGGACATCGTCAAAAAGGTGTCCAAGGCCAAGGATATACACGGTTGCAAGTACGTCCAGATATTCGCGAGCTGCCCGCCGGGCTGGAAGATGGCGCCGGAGAAAGCGATCGAGGTGATACGGCTGGCGGTGAACACGCGCATCTGGCCGATGCTAGAAATAGAGGAAGGCGTCTATAAATTGACGCGGAAACCGCGGAAAGAAATACCCGTAATCGATTACCTGAAGCTCCAGGGCCGGTTCCGGCACCTGACCGAGGACCAGGTGAACGAAATACAGGAGATGGTGAACTTCAACTGGCAGCGGCTCCTATGGCTCGAAGAGAGCACACACGAGATGAAGGAGAAGTACGGCCGCGCAACGATGAGCGTGCCGGCGGGGTAGTTTAGCGGAGAATATGAATGGAGATGTCCATATAGTGCACAGTATTAAGGTTTAAGCGATATCAATCACGCATATTATTAATTTAGGGGGACGGGCCTGATAAAACGAAAGGTCGACCGGTAAACCCGAGAAAAACGCATATGGCCTTTCTGAATTCATTAGCTATAGGTACGTAGTCGGTTTTTATATCGTATAAACCTTTTTGAGCTTTAATATCCATACCGTGAGCGAAGTCGTTTCTAATATCGGCTAGTTTAGTCAACACTGTGTCTAACCCATAATACGAAACAAACCCCGATATACGGTCTTTTAATCGATACCTCCATTCTTTATTTTTCTTAGTTCGGTAACCGCCCGCGAAGCTCGTATCCGGCCAACCGTCATTAGTACGTCTCTCGAATTCCCAATACTGCCCCATACCCTCGATGGCGATCCCCATATGTAGTAAATTCAAAACGGCCGAAGTTGGGCTGAACGAGTTAACTACGTTTTCAACCCACCTTTTATGATCAAATTCTGGGACAGACGAACTAGAAGCAATAATCGTTTGGACCCTTGGGTATACTTCTTCGAAGAACTTTTTGTAATTATCGGGTTCGGCTTCGATGAGAGGGTTACGGTTCAATTGGGCGAACGCGCGCGCTTCGATTATGTCGCGGGCTTTAATCCCGCTTTTATAGATCTCTCGATAAAACCGATAGGCCCAATTCCCGCTACTCAACCAAATTAAATAAATTAAGGTTTCTTCGAATTTATCGTTTAACTGGGAAGGGCTTTCTACTTCCGACACAACAATAGGCGCGATACTCGAGCCGTGGAAAGACTTTAACAACGAGTATGCGCCGGTTAATTCGAACTTAATGCGGAAACCGCCTAGCCGAACCTGGAACGAAGGCGGATTCACTAAAGGCACGAAGCCTGTCCAGCCGTAATCGTCAGAATTCAAAGAAGCTCTAGGAATCTTGGCAGTGTCAAAGAAGAAGTTATTAATACCGAACCGGATTTTATCGAATCCGTGTCTCTCGTTCTTCGGCAAATATTCGCAGACGAACTCGCTAAGTTCAAAAACGGATACGTATTTAGAACCGTCTTCGGTTACCTCCGTTATGAATTTAGGTTTATAACAAATATATTCATTAGGTTTATCTTGTACTTTAAAATCTATACGGTCAAGATTACGAACTTCCTCCGGTATGCTTTTATCGGTTTCCCATATAAATACGACCCGCCCATTATGATACGCGTTTACCTCTGCGTCGCCGGTTATTACGTTCCCGTTTTTTAGACCGTAAGATATACCCCTAAAGCGGAGGTATTTAACGGGTATCCCGTATAAAGATCGTATAATCCCGCGGTTAATCATGACCATTATTATACTTCATAAATGGTAATATACGAACTCGGAATGAGATAACCTTGATAAGTTATGAGTTTATGATGTGCTAACCTTTCGCAAGTGACCGGGTATTTTGCGTAATAGTATCCGGGATCCCGATAAACCCGTGCGAAAGTACGCGTTTTTTATTTAAACTTTACTCCAAACCTAGGAATTCCAATCCTTCTTCAAAACCGTTCTCAACGAACGACTTAAAACCGTCAAACCATATACCACAACATTCGTCGTCGGACTTTACGAACTTTAATTCGGGATGAAAATCCCGGCCGGGTGGCTCTGGCTGTTTCGAAAGACTAGCTAAAGTAAGTATTTCGCTTTGGTGCGTTAGGTCGAGTTGTTGCCAATTACAAAATTCGTCCGGTTTACAAGTAATAACAAGGATTTTTCTATTAGTTCCGTGGGAATGCGGAACCCTAATTAGCCAGTTGTTAATATGAATATCATTAAATCCGTAGCCTATTATTATTACTTTACTGCACTCGTATATTAGCGAATATAAGCTACTAAAATAATGCTGATACGGCATAGCCGTTAATTTATCGAGTTTCCTTAGCCCGGTAATTATCGGGCCGATCCTAGCTTCTTCGCCCGATTGCGTTACGTTTTGACTCCTCGAGCTTTTACCCCATGTATTATAAGCTTCGTTATGGTTTTCGAAGTAGTAAAGGTCGTCCCAGTTTTGGACAATAAAGTAATCTCGCGGCTCTCGCATTCCCTTACCGCGGTAATCCGTAGGGAAATAACCAAAGTGTATGCTACCGTGCAAATTGATAACTATAGGGTCTTCGGTAATTGATTTATAGAAACTTTTAGGATCGAACCTGTAAAGACCGTCTTCTATATTTTCTTCGAAACCGTTTTTATGATAAGGTAAAACTCGTTCAATAGTATCGTCGTAGTTAATGGTAACCGCTTTGACCTCGGATTTTTCGTTTAGCTTTTCCCAAAAGTTCCTATACCAATAATTATCTCTGGTAAATTCGGTATTTTCGCAAATACTGGCAACGGCGTTATATATAACTTCGTAAATTTCGTCTAATGCTACGTTTATACCGAAGTTAAAAATCGGGAACGTATGGGGTGATATGTTTATAAATGGAGCTAAGCTCATTTTAAAGATATCAGCCGTCCCTTCGCGATAAGCCCGAGTTAAAGAATACAACATTTCCAGCGTGTGTATGTATCGTTCGAAATCTATTTCTTCGTAGTAATTACCAATAATCTCGCTTACATATTGTACTAATGGTACGCGCTCTTCATCTAAGTAATAATTATTTAAACCGACTACCGGTTTACTAAGAATCCACGGTTTTTCGACCCCCTTAACTAACTCCGTAAGGTCGTTCGTAGAAGGCATACCGAGTTCGGTAACTCCGCCAGCCCCTACTAATACCAAAACTTTTGGTTTACGTGTTTTTTTAATTATATTGTTTCACCCCATATATATACGCTCACCTAAACGATGAAATTTCCCCGATCGGTTCGGCCGTTACAGCTCGCCACTATCCTTTGAGGTTCGATTATTGATATAAAGCGCTTTTATTTAGTTTTATAAAACCTCTCCGCTCCCCGTTCCTCAACCGCCGCTTTTACCGAAAAACGGTAACCGAGAGAGTACCCCCTGATGCGCTAAATATGCGACAACCCTTTACCGCTCGTCCGCGGAGCTTTTCTGGGATTTCCGGCTTTCCATTTCCTTGTAAAAGCGCCATAGCAAGTTATAGTAATCAACATACTTCTTTCCCAGGTTTTCGTCGCTTAGGTCCGCGTCCGGGCGGGTTAAGTAGCCCGCCAGTACCTGCCCTGCTATACCCATAATTGCCAGGATTTCTTCTTGTACTTCCTTCGGCATAACCTCTCCTTTCGTCTCCGTTTCTAATAACCTATCCGTTATTATGTACAATCGATATCTAACCGTCGTTTCTTTTTAACATATTTGCTATCCCTTTTCAATTTATATTTTAGCGAAATAACTCCGTTAAATATTCGAATAGAATCGTTTGCCTTCCCTTTCCACGGCCACAGCCTCCCCTTCGTGAACCAGAAGTTCCAGCGTCTTTTCGGCGAGCTTAATGTCTATCCCCGCCGTTTTCGCCAGGTCTTCGGCGGTTATCGGGCGCCGGGACATAAGGGATTTGGCCATGACCGCCGGGTCCGGCGCCGCGGCGCCCCGGCGTCCGGCGCGTTCGCGGTCGTACGCGGCGATGACCTCGGAGCCCGGGAAGTATTTCTCGGCTATGGCGCATAACTCGGCGTACGGCATTGGCCGGACCGTAGTCTCGGCCGGCGGGCGCACCGCCGTGTTGAGGTGGACCCGGGCCGGCGCGATGCGCGCGTCGGCTTCGGCCAGAGCCTTCAGCTCGGCCGGCGTGTCGTTTATCCCGGGGACAATAAAGTGCTCGAGCCGGACCTCGCCGGCGAACTCCTGCGTGAAAGCAACCAACCCTTCGATTATAGTCGCTATGTCGAGCGACGGGTCCGGCTTGTTGAACCGCCGGAACGTTACGGGGTTCGCCGTGTCGAGGGATGGGACGACCATGTCGGCCGGCGCGAGTTCCTCCCGCACGTCCGGGAGATGAAGCAGGGACCCGTTAGTTATCACGGCGATCGGGATTCCCGATTTCGTTTTAAGCCACGCGATTATTCCGCCGATGCCGGAGTGAAGCGTGGGTTCGCCGTTGCCCGAGAAGGTAATATAGTCGGCCGCGGCGCCGCCGGGTAGCCAGTCGCTCAGTTCGGCGATTACGTCGGCGGTAGGTACGTACTCGGCCCTTTCGACGGTTTTATTCGTCGTCCGCCCGGCCTGGCAATAGATGCAGTCGAAGGTGCAGACCTTGGCCGGGACCAGGTCCACGCCCAGGGACCGGCCGAGGCGCCTCGACGGCACCGGCCCGAAGATATATTTGTAGTTACCGCTCATTTACGTTCCCGCGCCATTTTATCGAGTTTCTCTATGAAGACCCGGTGGCTCTCAAACGCGATGTCGGCCGGGATATCGTCGAAGGCGAAGAACCGGGCTTCGTCGGCGTCATCGCCGGGCCGCGGCTCGCCGGACCACGACGGGACGAGGTAGCATATATTAATGACCGAGCCGTACATCGCCGACGGCTGGTACCGCGCGTCTACCAGTTCCGGTTCGCCGTCGGCGGCCAGGCCGGTCTCTTCGGCCAACTCACGTACGACGGCCGCTTCGGGCGTCTCCATCCAATCCACGAACCCGCCGGGCAGGGCCCACGAGCCGCGCTTGGGCTCGGCGCCCCGGCGTATCAGGAGGATGCGCCGGTCCGGGTCGAAGACCGCGACGGCGACGCTGGGGAGCGGGTTGCGGTATATCCGGCGCCCGCACGCGCCGCAGATGTAGCGGCCGGTTCGTTCCGCCGGGTCCAGCGGCCCGCCGCAGTACGGGCAATGTCCGAACTCGTCCATCTATCGTTACCTTACGAATTTAATCCGCGTTATACAAGGGTCGATTTTCGTCGGCGTAAATAACTTAGCCGAGAGTCCGCGTGTCGGAGACGCCGTTGAGGTCACGATAAGCGTTTGACTACAACGGTCATTTCTAATATAATCCGGCGGTTTTCCGAAGGAGGCAGCTTTGGGTATAAACGTTCCTGTGACGTTGTTGGCCGGGTTTGTAGCGTCGGTCGTCTGGTTTACCGCCGGAAGCGTCCTATATTTAAACCCTTTCGTCGCCCGGATATATAAAAGCGCCGCGGGCTCGCCGGGGCTGAAGCGATGGTCGAACGTTCCCGCGTACATCGGTATGCAATTCGTTGGTATCCTAGCCCAGTGCTTGCTGTGGGCGTTCGTTTTCGTTCTCGTGAAGCCGGTACTCGCGGGCGGGTTCGTACGGACGTTTATAACCTTCGGCATAATTATTTTCGCCGTAAAAATCTTCCCCCGGTTCTACGATATGTGGATGCAGTCGACGTACCCGGGCAGATTATTGGCCGTCGAGTTTGTCAACGGTACGGTCGGCAGCTTCGTTATCGCGGCCGTGTTCGCGTTGATAATTTAGCGAGCGTTACCGGGTCGTTCCGATAAAAAACTTGAATTCCGGTACGTGTTCGTGTATAATTCCGCTCCAATTTCCGGGTGACCCAGAACGAGACCGAGGAGTTTCGGTCTCTTTTTTATCATAGGGAGAACGGTATGAAGAGAATGACGTTGGAAGCCGAAGTCCGGGAGCCGGGGCCGTCGAGGGCCCGGGCCGGGCGCCGCGAGGGGAAGGTGCCGGCCGTAGTCTACGGCGCGGATAAAGAAAACGTCGCGGTCTTCGTCGACGACCTTACGCTCAGAAAGGTTATTCGCGAGGGCGGCGGTCAGGCCTTGATAACCTTGAAGGTCGACGGTGCGCCGGACGACGACGAGACGCTCACAATTCTAAAAGACGTCCAGTACGACGCTTTCGGCGAGGATATATTGCACACCGATTTTTTCCGGGTAACGTTGGGCAAACCGGTTAACGTTACGATCCCGTTGAACACCGTGGGCGAGTCGCCCGGCGTCCAGGAGGGCGGAATACTCGAGCAAGCGATCCGCGAGTTGCATATTTCCTGCCTCCCCAGGGAGATCCCGGACCACGTCGAAATAAGCGTCGATAGTCTGGAGTTAAACGAGAACCTTACGATCGGCGACGTCGAATCGCCGCCCGGCGTTACTATTCTCGACGACCCGTCGGTGTTGGCGGTGCTCGTGAAGCCGAGTAGAATAGCCAGGCTCGCCGAGCTGGAGGATGAAGCCGCCGCGGCCGCGGCCGAAGCCGAAGCGGCCGAAGCGGCTGCCGAAGCCGAAGCGGCCGAGGAGGGCGACGAAGCGCCCCCCACAGAGGGCGAAGCGCCCCCTAAAAAGGGCGAAGCGCCCCCGGCCGGGAAGAAAGCCGAGCCCGACGGCGGGTCCGGGTAAAGACCGCGCGCCGGTATGTTTCTCTTGGTTGGATTGGGTAACCCGGGGCGTCGGCACGAGCGGACGCGGCATAACGTCGGCTACCGGGTCGCCGACGCGCTCTGTAAGCGGAACCGGATACGGATGTGGCGTAGCCGATTCGAATCTAAGTATGGCGTCGGGACGGTAGCGGGCGAACGTTGCGCCGTTATCAAACCGAGAACGTATATGAACCGGTCGGGTTATGCCATCTCGGCGGCGGCTGAAAAGCTCGGAACGACGCCCGACCGGGTTATCGTAATGAGCGACGATATAGATTTGCCCGTCGGCCGTATCCGCGTTCGTCGGTCGGGAAGTTCGGGGGGACATAAAGGTCTCGCGTCTATTATCGACGAGATAGAGACTGATAACTTTCCCAGGGTCCGGGTAGGGGTCGGCGTCCCCGGCGACCGGGACCCCGCCGAATACGTCCTATCTCCTTTTACGACGGACGAGAAAGAGGTTGTCGCCTGCGCGGTAGCCTGCGCGGCCGAGGCCGTCGAGGTTATAATTGCCGACGGAGTTGACCGGGCGATGGCCGAATTCAACGCGTAAATCGCCGGAGGATTACCTTTGGATATTATCCTACAAATACTGCTCGCGGTAGCGTTCGGCTTCATCAGCTTCATATCCCCTTGCATCCTGCCGTTGGTCCCCGCGTACCTTTCGTACATCTCGGGCGTCTCGTTGGAGGAGATGCAGGACCCGCGTAAGAAGCGTAAGGCGATGTTAAAGGTGCTGGTCAATTCTCTCTTCTTCGTCGGCGGGTTCACGATCGTGTTCGTCGTCCTGGGGGTATTGGCTCAGCTCTTCGGCGCGGCGGTCGCCACGTACCAGACGGCGATTTGGCGCTTCCTGGGTATCGTCCTTATCGTCTTCGGGCTTCATATGATGGGCGTCATCCAGGTCCCATTTATGTTGAAGGAGAAACGTTTCGAGGGACAGAAGGGGTCCCTGGGCGTGGTCGGCAGCCTTGTCATCGGTATGGCGTTCGCGTTCGGTTGGACGCCGTGCGTCGGGCCGTTCCTTGCGGCGACGCTGGCGCTGGCCGCCGATTCCAAGACGATTTATAAAGCGGTCTTTTTATTGTTTGTTTACTCGGCCGGTCTCGGCGTACCGTTCGTACTTTCGGGCCTGGCGATAAACGCGTTCTTCTCGGCGTTCGCCCGCATCAAGAAACTGTTCCGGGTAATCGAACTGGTGGGCGGCGGGCTACTTACGCTGATGGGTTTCCTGTTCGTTTACGACAAGATCGGATGGCTCTCGACGAAGCTGGGCGCTCTGGCCGAGCTGTCCTTCGCGGTGGAGTTCTGGTTCGACTCGCTGGCGAAGGGCGAGACGGCGCTGGGCGCCGCCGGTATCTGGGTGGCGAGCCTGATCGCGCTTCTGATACTCACCGTATTCGCCCTTATCGTGGTCCTGCTGTTCCGTCGGGGGAAGGCGAAGCGGGCGGAAACGGCCGCTGAATAAATATCTGTACGCTTTTAGTAAAAGAGCAGAAGCCCCCGTGAGGGGGCTTTTAATACAGATTTACTGTATTTATTACTCGCCGAATAAAGCTTTTAGCCGGCCGAGCGAAGTCGGTTCTATGGCCGTTGGGCTGTACCGGATGATTACTCCGTACGAACCGACGGCCCAACCTACGCCCACCGAATTAAAATCTACACCTTTATAGTTCGTTGCCCTTGGCCCGTGGACCGGCCCAGCATTTATCCAGTCGCCGTTTTCGTATTTGTAAACCTGTTCATATAACCCGACAACCCATCCCTCGTTGGGTGAGTAAAAGTAGAAGTCGTGATGGCCGTAATATGTATCTATAAATACTTCCGCCCAATTATCGTCGAAGTAATGATACAATTTGCCTACGGCTCCGCCGGCCCACGCTTCGTTTTCGTTTATGCAGTATACCGTATTTATAGGTAAACCCGGTTCCGGTAATATGGAAGGGTCCTGGGAAAAAGATATACCGTTCCATTCGAGGACGATTCTATTAGCGCCGACCGCCCAACCGGTGTTATCGTCTATTAAATCGACGCCGAAAAGTCCCCAATCGGTGGGTGAATTTATTTTCTCCCACGAACCTCCTCCGTATTTGATGATCGTACCGTTCGAACCCACAGCGATACCTATCGAATCGCCGAAGGCCACCGACCATAGATCGTCGTCCGTGGGCGACGAAACGTCGCTAAAGCCGCCGCCTCCGTTGTTGATAATCGTACCGTACCTTCCAACGGCCCAAAGGTTTCCGGAATCGTCCGAAGTTATTTCGAATAGGGTATTGCCGGTCGGCGACGGTTGAATTGCCCACTCGTCGTTCTCCCTGCTTAAAATTATACCGTCGCTTCCAACGGCCCATGGGACGCCGTGGTTATCTACTATAACGCTCCAAAGGTGATTTTCTGTCGGAGTGTCTTCAGGCGCCCAATTAGCCGAAATAAACACGGGAAACACGAATAAAAACTTTGCGATATGTTTCATAGAACGACCGCCTATAGATTTTAGATATTGATTGACTACCGACGTGATATATATTATAGTATATTTGATGAAGCGTCAATACCTAATGACGGTTATTTTAATTTCTATTTTGTCGGCGCGTTCCGTATATTCGGAACCGTCGAACAATGTTTGGGTATCGGATAAGAACCACGACTTCGTCGTCCGGTTGGACGAAGATGGGTACGAAATACTCCGTATCGGCGACGTTTATAGGTCCCGCTGGCTTGCGGTAGACAATACGAGAGGTTTCGTATGGGTTCTTGCGACTGCCGTAGGGAAGTTACATAAATTCGATTATTCGGGTGTCGAGCACGCTGAAACGGGCGGGTTTACGTGGCCTACTTCCTGCGACGTCATCGAAAACGAAGGCGCGGTTTGGGTCGCCGATACGGGAGGCGGGCGCGTAGTAAAGGTTTCGCCGAACGGTTCGGTTCTATTTAGCGTAGACGGTTTCGATTATCCGTATTCTATCGCCGTAGACCAGACGGACGGTTCTTGCTGGTTGGCGGACCGGTCGGCGGGCAAGGTATTTAAAATTTCGCCCGGCGGGTCAATAGTTAAAGAAGTTGGCGGCTTCAACGAACCGTACGGTATTGACGTATACTGGAACGACGGTTCGGTCTGGGTCGCGGATACGGTAAACGACAGGATAGTTAAACTGGATAGCGACGGTAACTTTCTCTTCGCCTCCAACGGGCTAGACGACCCTTATTCGGTATCTGTCGACCAGTTGACCGGAGATGTTTGGGTTGCGTCGACGCTTGCGAACGAAGTAGTAAAGTTCGACGCCGAAGGGACTGAGCTCTTAAGGGTACCTACGGTCGGTTACCCACGGTCCGTTTGCGCCAATCCGTACGACGGCGGCTGTTGGCTCGCTTGTACCTGGGCGAACCGTATCGTAAGGCTTGACGGATATGGTAACGAAATTTTCAGTGTTTGGGGTTTCGCTCACCCTGTCTGCGTCGGTGGCGAGATTTGTAACTACGAGACCGTACAGCCGGCGAGCTTTGGAGCTATAAAAGCGATGTTTCGAGGGGAATGAACCCGGAATAGTTCTTACGACGGGACGTTTAACTTTAACCGCCTGTTAGGGGCGGTTTATTCTACAAACCGCGCCGACAGCACTATTCCTTCCAGGGCTTCTTCGATATCGGGGTATTGTTCGACTGCCGACATAGGAACGTACCCTTCGACGAGGAAGAAGCTGCCGCCCTTTTCTATGATTAC
>CBDUXC010000022.1:0-11546 GCA_965371065.1 uncultured bacterium | reverse complement strand
ACACTTCTACCTTACTCAACCGCTTCAGGGCGATCCCGCCGGCCACCGACAGGGCTAAGAAGACGATTATCCAGGAGAAGCCGATTCCGAGTACGTAGAGCTCGGGCGGCGGGTAAATCACTTCGATAGATTTAACGCCGGACGCCGATTCTATCGGCGCTTCGCCCGGGAACATCAAATGGTCGTATAATCCCGACGCGCGCCTGGCCGGGACATGCCGGACCGGCCCGTCGCCCACGATTACTTTCTTCTTAATTTCGTTACCGTTAGCGGTTATCGTAAGCGTCCCGTTCGCCGGTTCGTCCGCCCGGACGCGCCAGTCCACTTCTCTAAGACGTTCGATACGGACCGGCGGCGCTTCGACCGTGAAGTCCTCGCCGCCGGACAACGCCACGTCGTCGGGTATCCTACCGTCAAAGATGGCTTTAACGATGAACGCTTGTCCCGGTTCCATAGGCGCCGCGCCGTAGCGCAGGTTGAGCTGTATCATTACGAGGACGACCGGGACGATGATGAACACTATCGGGACGACCGAGTATTTCAAATAAGTCAGGTTCGCTTTCAGTATCCCCTTCTGGGCGGCGAACATCAGGGGCAAGTCGTCCCGGTAGAGCCGTATCTGCAGCAGATAGCCTTTGATGAGGTCCTTGGCGGCCCTAATCTTCTCCTGCCGGGACGTGAGTTTGAATATCAAGAGCATTACGACGCCGGAGAGGACCGAGACGAACGCCAGGCCCCATATCGGCGGG
The DNA here is from genome assembly GCA_965371065.1 of uncultured bacterium. GTDB lineage: Bacteria > RBG-13-66-14 > B26-G2 > WVWN01. The sequence continues at coordinate 10,797 of CBDUXC010000022.1, read as the reverse complement.
GCCCAACGGAACGGCCACAGAAAGACGTCGAACAGTCCGGTTATAGCGTAGTTGAAGTAGCCCATAGTTTACCGCCCGGGGGCTTACGAAATGTAGCCCAGGCCTTGCAGGCGCTTTTTGACCTCTTCTTCGGAGTCGCCGCCGGCCTCAATAGCCGCCAGCTCCTTCTCAACGATGTGGGTTATGAACTCCTCAACGCTCGAGTATCCGGCGGTATCCGCGAACTTCTTCGCTCGCTCGAGCAAGTCCTTCTCTATCTTGATTTTGGCCATAGGTCGCTCCTTAACTCCCCGAATACAGTCGCGGTACCAATCAGTAAAAAACTTCGCCGTTGATACTCCGCCCCTAAAAAGGGACGGTATTTAACCTTTTCATCCCTTCTTCAACAACCCCCGGCCCGTCATCTCGCCGGGCGGGTCCAGCCCGAACTCGGCCAGAACCGTCGGCGCGATGTCCTTCAGGTTCGGCTTCCCGACGACGACCTCCCGGTTCGCGATGAACGTCCCGGGGACGCCCACCGGGTCTATGCAGTGGTCGCCGGCCCATTTATCGGTACGTGTCCGTATCGCTTCCGGGACGAAGGACCCCAGCGCCGACCCGTCGGACGTCCGGTAACCCCGGTTGAAGCCGATTATCAGGTCCGGCGCTATCGCGTCGTTCGCGAACGGGCCGCTGAAGACCTCGGCCGGTTTGAAGACGTGCCCTACGACCGCCCGGCCGTTTTCCGGGTCCCGCGTCTGTTTGAGTTTCGATATTATATCGTCGAGTAACTTATCGGCTTCGGTGGGCGATACCGTCCCGTCCGGCTCCCGGCCCCGCTGGTTGACGTAAACGCTGTTAAGGCCCACGGCGTACGCTTGCGTGTTCCGCCAGTCCACGCCGGCGAAGTAACCGTCGCCCTCGTCCTCCTCCAGCGTCTCGGCGGCCAGGAAGCCGTTTTCCGCAAGCCATGTATTGGTATTGAACTCCCGGGTGAAAGGCGCGAAACCGTGGTCCGACATAACCACCAAGGTCGTACGGTCGTCCACCTTCGCGAGCACCTTCGATAAAGCGTCGTCTATCCCGGCGTAAAGATTTTTGATAGCGTTCTTGACTTCGGGCGGCGCGTTCGGATCGTAGAGCGGATGCCGGGGGTCCATACAACGCCAGAGCATATGAGTACCCTGGTCGATGGTGGAGAAGTAGAAGAAGAGCAGCCCCTCGTCGAAGCGGTCCAGGTCGTACTCGAGCAGCCGCTTCCGTTCGTCAAGTACCAGGTGCGCCTGGGTTATGAACTCCTCGTCGCTGAAGACGCCGTGGCTCAAAGCTTTCGTATCCTCGGGGAACCCCTGGGTATAGAACCCGTCGGTTACCGCGTTCAACTCTTTACCGTACGAACCCGGCGTACATATCGGGGCGGCCGGGTTGGCCGGGTCTATGTTTATCGGCGTTACGTAGAGCGAGAAGTTAGGATGGACCTGCTTAATATAGAAGCGGCATATCCCGTGGACGCGAGTAACCGGCCCGAGCATATCGAAGGAAACCCGGACCCAGTCGCTCCACTCGCCTTCTTTCAGGATGAGCTCTTTGCCGTCGACGTCTATCTTCGCTACTTTTTCGTCCGGGTCACGGTAGGCCGTTAGCTTTAGGCGGGTTGTCTCGCCGTCTTTCCGGAAGTTATTCGACGGGCCGTACAAGTAAGACGACATAGTATTACCGAAGATACGCACTTTGTATATTACTCCGCCGGTAACGCCTTCAGTCTGAACGTCCGGGTCGTCGGTGTAGAATTGGAAAGAACCGTAGGACCCGGTTACGTCGGGTGTGCCCAGGCCGGAAATGGTCCGCGACTCGCACTTGGTCGGCGGGAAGTTGGCCGGAATCTTGAAGACGGTACACGGGACGCCGGCTTCCTCCAGCGGAAGCCAGAACGTCGGGCCGGAACGCAGGTTGGTTACGCCGCCGCCCCAGAGGGGAATGACGAAGTTGCCGATCGTGATGTTCTTATCCGGCGGTTCGGTCTCGGTCAGCGAGAACAGCGGGGTCAGCGTCGCCGGGTCCCGGTGGATGAAGTCGAAGATCCCGTGGACGCCCGGCCCGGCGCCCGAAATGACGTTCGACCAGGCCGTGGGGCTCTGCGGCGGGATGCTCGTCCCCATTGGCAGGAACTCGGCGTTCGACGTGAGTTTCTTGAAGTTGGGCAGGACGCCCTCGTCCATATACCGTTTGAGTAGGAACGGGTCCAACCCGTCAATCCCCAGCAGAATGAGCCGGCGGCTCAGATCCGCCTTCACCGACGGCGCGGCGCAACCTTGGAGCAAGGTAGTTATGCCGCCGGCGGCCGATAACCCGACGGCTCCCGCTCCGGCAACCCTGATAAATTCACGCCTTTTCATTATTCATCTTCACCCGATTCTTTATCATTAACGCATTTATCCAAGTCCACAGGCAGCGTCTTTCCTTCTACGTACCCCGGCGACTCGACGCCGAACAGGTTCATTATCGTCGGCGCCATATCCACCAGCGACGGTTGTTCCCCGTCCACTGGCCTATTACAGAAGAAGATACCCGGGACGTACTTGGCGGCGATGCAGTGGTCGCCGCTCCACCGTTTGGTGTTATCGTGGAAAGAGCCTTCGACTACCTTCCCCGTTACCGAATCCCACGACACCCGGTAACCCGGCCGGTAACCGACGACCAGGTCCGGCGCGTTCGGCAGGTACGGACCCGCGTACTTCTTGGCCAGGTCGTAAACCTCGTCGATCGCGACTTCGCTGGACGCCGGGTCCTTCAGGCCGGTTAGCTTCTCCTTAATCTCGGCCTTGAGCGCCGGCACGTCGGCGGGGTCTACTATACCCCGGGCTTCGCGGCCTTTGACGTTCAAGAAGATGCCGCCCAGCCCCAGGCCGAAGGCCCGGGTCCGGGACCAGTCCACGTCGGCGAACCAATCTGCACCGGTACTCATGTCATCTTTTAAGTGTAGATAACCGTTATCGCGAAGCCAACCGTTCACGTTGAACCCGCGTTTGAACGCGTCGAAGCCGTGGTCCGAGATGACGAACAGTACTTCGTCGTCGCCGAGCCGCTCTATTGTCCGGCCGACCAGATCGTCCATCCTGACGTACATATCTTCGAGCGCGCCGGCGTACTCGGTCGTGTCTTTACCTTCGTTCGCCGGGTGGTCGTCGTCCAGGTATCGCCAGAACATGTGCTGGACCCGGTCCGACGCGTCGAAGACGCAGACGACTAAGCCCTTCCGCGTCTTCTCCAGCGCGTCAAAAAACATCTTCTCGCGCTCGTCGTGTATCCGCCAGACCTGGTTCAGGAACGCGCCTTCGTCGATGACGCCTTCGTTCAGGGCCCACGTGTCTTCGGCGAGGCCCAGGGTAGCGTATCGTCCGTACAACTTCGACAGGTAAACCGCGTAAGTGAACGGGTGGCTAATCGGGAGGGCCGGTCGGTCCGGGTCTATGTTTATCGGCGTGGCGTACATCTCGAATTCGGGAACTGTATCCGGCTGTGCCGGGGTTATATCCGGTTGTGCCGGGGCTATAACCGGCTGTGCCGGCCCGGTTTCCAGGACCAGGAGCCGGGTCGTGCCCCGGACCTTCACGCCGAGGCTCGCTTTGAACTCTATCGGTATCCAGTCGCTGTACTCGCCGGGATTCAGGTCGTACTTCTTCCCGTTCATCTCCAGGCGTACGGCGCCATGCTTCCCTCCGTTCGGTTTAACGGTGAACGGTAGTTCCAAGGGCTTCGGCTCGGCGGCCGTCGGGTCGTCGGGACCGACGAAGTGGGACCGAAGCACATCGCCGTCCCGTTCGACGGCGACGCGGACGCCGCCGGTGTGTTCGGCGTCGGCGCCGCGGGTAGTGAAGTAAGTGAAGGTCCCCTGGCTGCCGATTATATCCGGTACGCACATCGCCGACAGGCTCAGCCCGTCGAACTTCTCCGGCGGAAACGTTACCGGTACCCGGATAACCGTCGAGAAGATACCGTGGTCGCCCAGTATCTTCCAGAACGGCTGAGACTTACGTAGCAACCGTATTTCCGGTTTGCCGATAGGGATCGACCACTTGCCTAGTTTGACACGGCGCTTCGGCGCGCCTATGTGAGCGGAGCTGAGGTCCGGTAGGTAGGTTTTCCTGTCGACGGTAAGGAAATCGTAGATGTTATGCCGGGCCGGATAGACGCCCGTCTGGAAGCTGGACCAGGCGACGGGGGATATGGACGGTATCGTAGTCGCCAGTGGCCGGAACGTCCCATGCTCGGCCAGTTTCGCGAAGTTGGGGAGCTTCCTTTCATCTATCATCCTCCGGACTATGACCGGCGAGAGTCCGTCGAGACCGAGGACAATTACCCTGTTCACGCGGCTTTTGCCCATCGACTTGCGCCGTTTGAGCGTTCTAATTATCCGCCGTACCGGCCAGGTTACCACCGATACGAACGAAAGGAGAAGGGCCCCCAATATTACCAGGAACGACGATACGACCGCGAAACCCGCGCCGGGCCCAACGTAAGCGTTCGCGGGGACCGCGAACGACAGCCCCGCGATTAACCATAGAGCGATTATTATTTTCATAGGGTTCCGAGTATTATATCGGATAGAGCGACGATATTCAAGTCCGGGGTTATAACCGGCTGCGCCGGCTCTATGACCGGCTGTGCCGGCTCTATAACCGGCTGTGCCGGCTCTATAACCGGCTGTGCCGGACCGGGGTCCCGCGCCGACCAGAAGAACGCGTCGTCCCAGGTATGCATCCCGGCGAGGACGGTCCGGTCGAATATCGCCGTCGCGTCCGGCTTCGCCTTCAGGTCGAAACCGTAGTTGGATACTAGGATTATATCGGGTCCCTCGCCGGCGTACGGCCCGTCGTAGACTTCGTCTCGCTCGAGTATCCTGTTCACGACCGGGTCACCCAGGTAGTCCAGCCCGGACAGCCCGGCCTTTATTTCGGCGATTACCGCGGGCGCGTCTTCGTCGGCGACGGTCCCTTTAGGGTATTTACCCTTTCGGTTGACGTATATCCGGCTCGGGTCCAGCGCGAAAGCCCGGGACTCCGGCGCGATGTCGGCCAGCGACTCAGGTTGGTCCGTTTCGAATGCGAGAAAGCCGTTTTCGACCAGCCACGGGTTCAGGTTTACCTCTTGATTAATGCCGGTGAAGCCATGGTCGCTCATCATAAAAAACCCGTCGGCCGGGTCGTCCCGTCCGGCGACTTCGCCGAACCGCTCCCAGACGTAGGCGATTAGCTTATCTACTTCGCCGTAATACTCCCGGGCGAAGGCCGAACGGCGGTGGTCGGCGCCGGTAACGGCGTCCCACAGGAAGTGATGGAGCCGGTCGGTACCGGTAACGACCAGCTCCAGGTAGTCCCAGTCTTCGTCCCAGAGCAGATCCAGCGCTTCCCGGCGACCGCGGAGAGTCGATAGGAGCTGTTCCTGGAGCAGGTCATGGTCTTCCCGGCAGGCTATTATGTCTATGTCTATTTCGTAGTCGATTTTACCGAGGCGGTGGGCCAGTGCCGGCGGATATACCGCCTTGTCTATGTCTATCGCGACGAACCCGGCGACGGCGGAACCTTCCAGTGGCCGCATCGGGTACGTTCCCGGTTGGTTGATAACGACCGAGCGTTTACCCCGGTCCCGTAGTTTGTCCCATATCGTCGGCGCTTTCAGGTCGGCGTAGTTCGGGTACCGTACGTCGTACGTGCCGGGCTTGAGCTCTACGAAGCCGAAGATGCCATGGCCGCCGGGGCCGGTTCCGGTCATGAAGCTGGGCCAGCTCACCGCCGAAATCTCCGGGAGGGTAACCGACATCCTGTGTAGGGAACCGTACGCCGATAATTCACGGACCGCCGGCATCACGCCTTCGTCGGCGAAGCGGGTTATCAGTGAATGAGGAACGCCGTCGAGCCCGACGACGCACGTACGCTTCTTCTTTTTTCCGAAGAGAACCATGTATTACCGTTTATAACATAAATAGCCCCGGGGTCGGAAGGATAATCTACGTATGACCGGTACAGTTCCACCGGACGAAGCCGCCTTTTGCCTTGCAAACCGGTGGCCCAACCGATAGAATGACGTTGTTACGGCTGAGGTAAAAAACGGGACGAATCCTATCGCCGAGAGCCGGCGCCTGTACGCCGTAGGGCGGTGGCGCGGCGTCCCTTCGGAGGATTTACGGTATTCCTTGGGTCCTTTGGGCTGTTTGGTCGTCGCGACCCTGAGGCGTTTTCTTCGGGGGCGCCGGCCGAACCTCACGCTCGACTTGGGCGGCGGCGAGGGTCTTATAGGGTCGCTGGTAGTCGGCGCCAAAAACCTCGTAGTAATCGACGGCGTTGAAGAAGCGGTCCGCGCCGCGAGGGGTAAGGGCGCGCGAGCGGTAGTCGGCGACGTGCGCCGCCTCCCGGTAAAAGACGGCGCCGTTGACGCGGTTCTATCGTCGGACGTTCTGGAGCACCTTCCGGCCGGCGACGTGCAGACGGCGGTAAAAGAGATGAACAGGGTCCTGATACCGGGCGGCGCCGCGGTGGTTCACACCAGCGTCTACGGTTTATGCCTCAGGCGGTGGTTCCTGCCGGGCCGCGGGCGCCTGGACGCGGACGATTTGAAAGACGGCCATCTTAGCCGATTTACCGCCGCCGAGCTTAGTTCGATGTTTGAAAGGGCCGGATTTATAGTCGAAAAGTACGCTTTCTATAAGCATTTTTTCCAACCGCTGGTTCGCTTCGCCGAAGACGGGGCGTTAAGATTGTTGGGGAAGAGTAGAGTTGCGCTGGAGAAAGAAAAAGCAATTGGTGGCGACCGCCCTGGAGTCCTTATTAGTTTTATAACGAACATAAGGGCCGTTCCCCCGCTGGTCGACCTTATGCTGTTCGGCCGGGTACCGGGCGGCGCCGGTATATTCAGGCTGCGGAAGCGATAATCGATGCCGGGTAAGCTAAAAGCGATGTTCGTAGTCCCGCCGCTGGGCGCGGGCGACTTCGCGACTCAGACCGACGCCGTTCTGGCCCGCTGCGCCGGGATATACACGAAGACCGACTACGTGGTACCGCCGCTGGGTTTGGCGTACGTCTGCGCCGCCGTCGAAACGTGGGCTGGCGCCGAGGTGAACCTGGTGGACGCGGTCGCGGGAAAGGACACGGTCGCCGAGACTGTGGACGCGGTCGTTCGATTTCAACCCGACGTGCTCTACGTCGCGGCCGGGACCAGCACGTTACGTCGGGACCTCGGGTTTCTCGCGCGCTGCAAAGAAGCATTGCCCGGTTTAACAACGGCCGTTATGGGAACCCACGTTACGGTGCTGCCGGGCGACGCGTTCGTCGAGCCCGGGGCCGACTTCGGGGTCCGGGGCGAGCCGGAGCGAACCGCCGCCGAGCTGGCCGCGGCCCTGGCCGACGGAAAGCCGGTCGAGGACGTACCCGGGTTGGCGATAAGGCGGAACGGCTCGTACGAATCGACGTCGGACCGGTCGCTCGTCTCGGACCTGGACGAGATACCGCGTCCGGCGCGTCGGTTCTTCAGGCCGTACGTATATTCGCCGCCGTTCACGCGCGGTACGCGCTTCGACGTGATAATAACTTCCCGGGGGTGCCCGTACCCGTGCAACTACTGCTCGACCGGAGCGTACTACGGCGAGACGATACGCTTCCGCTCGGCCGCCGACGTGGTCGCGGAACTTCGAGAGATGGTCGAGGACGAGGGCGTAACCCAGGTGGGGTTCTGGGACGACACGTTCACCATCGGTAAGCATCGGGTCGTCGAGATGTGTGAGCGCATAGAAGAATCGGGTCTCGACTTCGAGTGGATGTGTATGTCCCGCGTTGATACGGTCGACGAGGAGACGCTGGCGGCGCTTCGCCGGGCCGGCTGCTACCTGATACTCTACGGCGTCGAGTCCGGGTCCCAGCGGGTCCTCGACGCGATGAAGAAGGGGATAACCCTCGAGCAGGTCGAGCGGGCCTTCGAGATGACGTACGACGCCGGAATAGAGGCGGCGGCGTTCTTTATGTTCGGTAACCTCGAGGAGACCGAGGACGATATCCGGACCACAATCGAGTTCGCGAAGAAGCTGAACGCGTCGTTCGCGTCCTTCAACATCGCGACGCCGTACCCGGGGACCGAGTTGTACGAAACCGTCAAAGACGACCTCGACGGCGATATGGAAGGGATGAACGCGCGCCGGGCCGCCGTGGGCGACAAGAAGCTTCTCGAGTCTTACATCTCGCGGGCGTACCGGGAGTTCTACGTAAGGCCGTCGTACGTCTGGCGGCGCCTGCGGCGCGTACGAAGTATTGGCGAGTTCTTTAAGATGGTTAAGGCCGGGTTGGATGTGCTAAGGTTGTACGTGTTTGGGTAGTTAATGGTATTGAACGGAGTACATTATGTTTATGGGGTTGAAACGGTGGATGCGATTAGGAGTACTGGTCGCGCTGGCGTTCTTTTTCTTCCTTAGCGTAAAAGCTATCGAAACGCCGGACGAACTCAACGTTGACGGCTTCGACTTCTCCGGCGACGCCGTACCGACGGAGGCGGCCGAGCTGTTTATAGAGTATTACTACGGCCCTACGCCCGACGATTACTGGATACCGATCTCCGATATATTCGGCGAAGAGTACGGTTATATGGTGCTCCGTTATACCGGGCCCGAACCGGAGCCGCCTACGCTGGAAGAAGTATTGCAGGCGTATTACGAATCATATACGGAAGGTAGTATAGTTTTCGCCGACGTGGCGTACGAGAACCAATTCGAATACTATACGATCCCGACCGTATACGGAAAAGGAAATATGACCGGTAGATTCAATTGCCCGGTCCTGGTTCGGTATAGACGTAAAGCGGACGATATAGCAATTAACGTTTTAGGAAACGGGTTCGATATAAAATACGTTTACGATGAAAGGGTTTACGGTAAACTATATAGTGGGCCTTCATGGGGTTATATATATTCGAAAGGAGATAACCAGATTTACGTACGCTTAAGGGACGTTATTGACGGAAAGGACGTCCATTATACGTCAACGGATTCGTTGCCCGAGTTTAATTGGGAGTACGGTTTTATTGAAGATATACACCCTGACGAGCTAGAATCCTATAAAGAACATGAAAGGCAAGATTGGTATAATATCATAGAGAAAATACTCTCGTACGATCGCGAAGAATGGCCGGGATATGAGGAATGAGAAAAACAAAATAAAGTATATTTTAACCTAAGGTTATTCTATGCCCGAAATCTACTACGAAGAACAGCGGTGGGACAACCGGCCGGTCTGCGTGGCGCCCGACTGTACGAAGCCGGCCCTGAGCTTGAGCGGATACTGCTGGGAGCACCTGCCCGAGGACCAGCGGAACGAGTACCTGACCGAGCTCGAGGATAGGTCCTTCAGTATAGACGGCTTCGCCGGATTCAACCTCTCGGGCGTCAACCTCCGGGACGCGCGGCTCAGCCGTGTGAATATGTCCGGCGCGAATCTTTCGGGTGCTGATTTGTCCGCCGCTGAACTTATCGGCGCGAACCTGTCGGACGCAGTGCTTACCGGCGCCAACCTGTCGTCGGCCCAGCTCGTGAAAGCGGACCTGTACGCCGCGGACCTCGAGGGCGCCAACCTGCGCCGGGCGAACCTGACGAGCGCCAACCTGGAGCTGGCCAACTGCCGGGCCGTTGACTTCACCGGCGCCGTATTCAAGAAGACCGACATCATCAACTCGGACCTGAGCGAGTGCGTTTGCGCCGGCGCCGACTTCTCCCGGGCGATAATCTTCCGGGCGGCGCTCCTTGGCGCTTCCTTCGACCGGGCGTCGTTCGAAGGCGCCAGGCTCGAGGGCTGCGCGGTTACGGCGGCCGACTTCGCGGACGCGAACCTGTACGGCTCGGTGATCCACGACACCGACATGGGCGCGGCGCACCTTGCGCCCGACCTGACGGTGGTCAACGAGCGTAAGGAAGCGTTCGCCGAAGCAGCCGAGGTTTACATGAAGTTGAAGGTCGCCTTCCGGGAGTACGGGCGCTATGATTTGGCGGAGAAGGTCTTTTACCGGGAGAAAATCTGCCGCCGGAAGAACCGGTGGCGGTTCCGGAGGGTTGGTATCTTCGCGGCCGCGGCGCGGCACGTGCTCGAGTACCTGTTCTTCGACGTTTACAGCGGCTACGGGACGAAACCGTGGCGGATCGCTTACTGCATGGCGGCGGCCTGGTTCGCCTTCGCGATGTACTTCTACCTGCTGCCGTTCTTCGGCGCGCTCTTCGGCTTCGGGCCGGAGAGCTACATAGACCCCGGCGGCGGCGTCGCGCCGATAACGGACCTGGGTCTGGAGAGCTTCGGCCGGTCCCTGTACTTCTCGTTCGTTACGATAACGGCGCTGGGGTTCACCCACTACGAGCCGTACGGCTGGGCGAAGACGCTGGCCGGGCTGGAACGGTCCTTCGGTATCATCTCGTACATCGTGCTGATATTTTCGATCGGGCGGAAAATCTGGCACTGAGAGGGGCCGGGCCGTCGAACAGTAAAAGGCGAGTAAAACACTCGCCTTTTCGTCTATCGTGTCGCCAAGTCCCGATACGGTTCCCATAGTATTAACGACGTCCAAGTGATAAACCGCGGTTTACATTAATCGTTCCCTTTTTCTTGACTACTTTTTAAATCCGCCGTATAATTACGCGTTCGCAGTTGTATAAACCTTTTCCTAGGTATAGGGGGTAGTGATGAAGGGCTTACGTTTTATAATTTCGATACCCGTTCTCGTCGTTATAATCGCGCAGCCGTCTTCTGCCAGCGAGTGGTTTACCGAATTCGTTGATACGGATGGATATGTAGG